>NZ_JAVRCD010000062.1:0-47099 GCF_034530895.1 Nostoc sp. DedQUE08 | reverse complement strand
AGTATAGAGAAATACCCGTGTTTCCATGATTCATCCCGCATTTATGCAACGCCAACTGTTTAATTGAAATATTTGCTCACAACTTTCTCAAATTGTGTATCTAACTTACAGCGATTTTCAGGTAAATGAACCATAAATAGACCTCTCTCCAAACCTCTCTCCTAAAAGGAGAGAGGCTTTGATTTTCTCCCCTTCCCTTGTAGGGAAGGGGCTGGGGGTTAGGTCTGATAATTGTGGTCTAAATACATGAAAACTGCTGTAAAAATAGGGTTGGATAAATAAAAAGTATTCGGTACTATAGATGCAAAGTGAAGCAGATGTGGCTATGTTTTGCGCAGTACAACACAAAAGTCTGATGTCTACAACTAGAGAAACTGCCAATCTTTACTATCTAGCTTGTGCAGACATCATCTAGAAAGTTATGGATAAGTTTGCTATTTTAAAGTGAAAATCTTTTCTAAATATCTGAAAACTTGGCAAAAGTTTGCGAAATGATGAAATGGACATTGGAAAAGGCAGAGGTAGAGAGGGGAAAGACCTACTGCAATTTCTCCCCTGCTCACCTCATCTCCACTATTCCCCAGTGCCTATTTACTAGAATGCGACTTTTCCGGCATGACTATATTAGTATGGCTTGCCTTGCCATTTTTGCCGTTAGTATTCCCGTTACCATTGCGGGGATGGATGACACCATAACCGCCGTGGTTACGTTCGTAAATTACATTAATCTCTCCAGTTTCAGAATTATGGAACATATAAAAGTCGTGTCCCACGAGTTGCAGTTGTTCTAGAGCTTCTGCAACAGTCATCGGCGGCATAGAAAAATATTTGGTGCGGACGACTTCGTTGGGCAATTCGGCGGTGCGATCGCCAATTAAATCTGTTACTATCGACTCTGGAATAATTACTTCTGTTGGTTGAGCATGAGTTTTGTGGTCTTGACGCCGTTCTTTATATTTCCGCAGTTGACGCGCAATTTTATCTGCAACTAAGTCAATGCTGGCATATAGGCTCTCGCTGCTTTCCTCGGCACGAATAACGCTACCATTAGCATAAATAGTTACTTCAGCCGCTTGTCTTGGATTAATTCGGGGATTCCGGGCGACGCTAAGATGCACATCTACTTCATTTGTAATGCTTTGAAAGTGACTAACTGCTTTTTCAATTTTTTGATGTACATACTCACGAATCGCATCGGTGATTTCAATATTTTTGCCGTGGATGACAAGCTTCATGTAATACTCTCCCGCTGAATATTTTAGATGTGTGAATTGGCTTTGTATGAAAAGAAATTGCGGTAAGGTTTATTACTCCCGCCAAAACAAATTGTGAACTATATTGTATCTACTGCTGTTAAGCTATCTCTCAGGTTGCTGCATCTAAGGAATTGTCAAGTATACCCTTGATTTACCTCCTCATCTCTGCGCTGATGTCTTATTGTATATCCAATTAGCACTCAAGAGTTGAGAAAATCTAATTGTAGCTCCTATGACTACCTTTTCCTTTAAAGGAATGCTTACAGAACTGTTGATATTTGCTCCTTCTGTGTTGGATTGAGGTTTGCTTGCTGTTGTTCAAGAATACAAGGTTCTGTGGAAGTTTGATTTTGTTTGAAATGCAAACAATGATATTAAAGTCATCAGCCAGTACATTCTTCCTTATTGTCTTGGCATAATGCTTATTGCAGAGAATTCCTCCTAAAACCTATTGAGGTTAATATTCAAGCTAGCACTTTGTTTTTTCTAATGCATCTTCCCTTGACTTTCCTTTAAAATCCTTTGCAAAGCTTGACAATTTTTGATTCTCATTAGGTAACTTGAAATATATTTAGTTCTTTATACGGTTGAATTTTGGGATGATCCATAGTACTAGATCGCAAAAAAACATTTGTTTGCTGTATAATCAAGGATTAATGCCTTACTTAGAAGCTCATGGATGGCAGCGATCGCTTCTAAGCGATCGCATTCATGACCCAAGTCTAGATGACGTGTTAATTTTGCTAGAACATCCACCTGTCTACACTCTGGGACAAGGAAGCAACTCAGACTTTCTCAAATTTGATATTGACAAAGGTCAATATGATGTGCGTCGAGTTGAACGAGGCGGTGAGGTTACTTACCATTGTCCCGGTCAACTCGTGGGCTATCCAATTTTAAATCTGCAACGTTATCGGAAAGACCTCCATTGGTACTTGCGGCAACTCGAAGAAGTAATAATTCGCGTATTGGCAATTTATGGATTGCAAGGAGAAAGAATTCCGGCTTTTACTGGCGTTTGGTTGCAAGGGCGAAAAGTTGCGGCTATTGGTATTAAAGTCAGCCGTTGGATTACTATGCACGGCTTTGCGTTAAATGTTTGTCCAGACATGACAGGCTTTGAGCGCATTGTACCCTGCGGTATTTCTGACAAACCTGTAGGCAGTTTAGCCGAATGGATTCCAGGTATCACCTGCCAAGAAGTGCGTTTTTACATAGCACAATCTTTTGCAGAAGTCTTTGGCGTGGAATTAGTAGAATCTCAGCCTCAAGGGTTTTTCCTGTCTGATTAAATTCCGCTTGTAATATGTAATAAATACTATAGCAGTCCTATTTAAATTGTGAGACACTTAGGAGAGTATAGCAGTCCTAAATCATTTGTGAAATATTTTTGGAGTTGGCTGTCATTGGTCATTGGTCATTGGTGATTAAAAAAAGGACAAATGACAAATGATTTAAAATTTTAAATTGGTATAACTGCGATTGTCAAAGCTATAATCCGATTATTTATAAACTTTTATACTAACTTTTTACGGCACTCAAGCACAACTTTGCGCGTGAATTACTCAAATAATCTCCAGCTATATGCCCCATCCATAACATCTCTCAGAGAACGTGATTGGACAGCTTTGATAGAACTATTTGATAGAGACGACGGTGATGAAATTGAAGCCGACATCAGCAGTAGTTTATTTTGGTTAATACCTGAACCTTGTTGGGAAGATGATCCCTTTGATTTTTTGCGCGAGTACCTTTAAAGAGTAGACCTCTTGCAAAAATATATTTTTTCAAAATAGGGAAAAGGGTAAAGGTTAAAGGGAAAGGATTTTGAGTTTCTTTACCCTTTTCCCCTTCGCCTTTACCCCGACAAATGCCAAGAAGTCTAGTGATGAGTGAGGAGTTTAAAAGAAGTTTTTAATTACGAATTACGAATTACGAATTACGAATTATTTGAAGGCGACTTAGGAAAATACGTAGGCGATCGCTTTGGGGATTGGTCAGCACTTCATAGGCTGGGCCTTGTTCTGTGACAATACCTTTGTCTAAAAATATCACTTGATGGGCTACTTCTTTTGCAAATTGCATTTCATGGGTGACAACCACCATTGTCATGCCTTCTGTGGCTAATTGTTGCATCACTTGCAGAACTTCACCGACGAGTTCGGGATCTAGGGCGCTGGTGGGTTCGTCAAATAGCATGATTTGAGGATTCATACATAAACTACGAGCGATCGCTACTCGTTGCTTTTGTCCGCCAGAAAGTTGTTCGGGATAAGCAGAGGCTTTGTCAGATAAACCAACTTTTTCTAAATATAATCTCGCTAGTTGGGCGCTTTCTTTTGGTGTTTTACCCAAGACTTTACGCGGTGCGAGTGTCATATTTTCTAAGACGCTGAGATGGGGAAACAAGTTGAACTGTTGAAAAACCATGCCTACTTGTGTTCGTAGTTGCCGCAGTTGGCTATAGTTGACAGTGGGCCGGGATAAGTTAATTCCGTTGATGATTAAACGCCCGTTGTCTATGGTTTCTAGGCGGTTGAAACAGCGTAGTAGGGTACTTTTACCACAGCCGGAGGAACCGATAACTGCAACGACTTCTCCCCGGTTGATTTCGCCGGTGATTCCTTTGAGGACTTTTAGGGAACCAAAGTTTTTTTCGATATTCTCAAAAATAATCGCAGGGATGGTATTATCCATTACTTGTGTCAAGCTGCTCTACAGTTGATTGTAATATTTTAAGAAACCGCAAAGGCACAGAAGGAGAGAAAATAATATGGCTAAAGTTGGTTTTATGCGTTGGCTGTATTTATGTGTCTTCGTAGGTTTTAGTTGTTTATTACTGATTAGCTGTGCTGTGAACTCTAGCGCGGGGAAAACTTTGCGGGTTGCTACAGAACCGGCGTTTCCACCTTTTGAGTTTCAAGGAAAAGGTGGCGAGTTGCAGGGGTTTTCCATTGATTTGATGAATGCGATCGCTTCTTCTGCTAACTTTAAAGTGAATTTTCAAAGTCTGCCTTTTGATGGGATTATCCCCGCTTTACAAGCTAAAACGGTAGATGCGGCTATTAGTTCGATTACGATCACTGAGGAGAGGGCAAAGACGATTTCTTTTTCCCGTCCTTATTTTAAGGCTGGGTTAGCGATCGCAATTCGTGCAGATAATCAAAATATTACTGGTTTTGACAGTCTCAAAAATAAAAAAATTGCAGTACAAATTGGCACAACCGGGGCTGCAAAGGCTAAGAGTATTCCTGGGGTACAAATTCGCAGTTTTGATTCTGCACCCTTAGCTTTGCAAGAATTGCTCAACAGTAATGTAGATGCGGTAATTAATGATGCACCTGTAACTTTATATGCAATTAATACAGGCAATCTTCAGGGAATTAAAGTAGTACAGAAATTGCTGACGGAAGAGTTTTATGGAATTGCTACAGCTAAAAACTCGCCAAATTTGACATTGATAAATGATGGCTTGGATAGAGTGCTGAAAAATGGCACTTATTCTCAAATTTACCAGAAATGGTTTAAAGTTGAACCACCATCACTACCAGCTAAATCACCATTTGAGAATCAAACTAACGCTGGCGCATCTAAAATATTAACTTCAATTAGGGTGATATTGCAGGCTTTTCCAAGTCTATTGCAGGGTGCATTGGTAACGTTGCAATTGACAATACTTTCGGTAGTATTTGGTTTAATTGGCGGTTGCTTAATTGGTATTGTTCGCCTTTCTCATATTGCACCTGTGCGTTGGTTGGCGAGGGCGTATGTAGATTTTTTTCGAGGAACGCCTTTGCTGGTGCAAATTTTTATGATTTACTTTGGTTTACCAGCAATTTTACAAGAACTTGGTTGGACATTTTCTTTCGATCGTCTAACTGCTGGGGTAATTGCTTTAAGTTTGAATAGCGCTGCATACATTGCCGAAGTTGTTCGTGCTGGAATTCAATCAATTGAACCAGGACAAGCAGAAGCAGCAAAATCATTAGGTTTGAGTTCTGTGCAAACTATGAGTTATGTAATTTTTCCCCAAGCTTTCCGGCGGATGATTCCACCTTTGGGCAATGAGTTTATCAGTTTATTGAAAGATACTAGCTTAGTTTCTGTGATTGGGTTTGAAGAATTACTACGTAAAGGACAGCTAATTGTTGCTGATAACTATCGCGCTTTTGAAATTTACGCAGGTGTAGCAGTGGTTTATTTGTGTTTGACGCTACTTTCTTCCCAAGCATTTAGCCGATTAGAAGCTTGGATGAATCCCATCAAGCGCTAAGAGACTTTCAAAAATAATTTCTCAAAATCCAGAGAATGATAATCAATATGCTTGGAAAGCTAATTTTTTGGGATAGGTAGCAGTTGGGGGTTAAAATCCTTAAGAGAAAATCAAACTTAATAAAATGTGTTCTAATATACCTTTTTTTCAGGTAATTCTAATCCATTGTTTAATTTAACTTAATACTTTGCTACAAATCCAATAAAAAAGTTATGTAACATCAATCAGATAACAGTATTGTTATCATGGACTTGTAATCATTAAGAAATGTAAATAGTAACTATAACCGTAAGTCAATTTAACTTAATGATTTTGTGCTTGCTATTTCAGGGCTGAGTATGCCAGTACAACTTTGTTGCAATTAAAACTCAATGAATAGGTTTGAACTATTCAATGCAAGTCTAGTTTCGGCTGCATTGTAACAGTTCACCTTGGCAGCCAAAAATTAAAAACTTTTCATTAGAGGAGAAGCAAATGAGAAATTTGAAAGCAATCATAGACAAATCCTCATTGACTAGTGAAGTACCGGCATCATTTGTGGTGTTTCTTGTCGCCCTTCCTCTTTGCATGGGTATTGCGATCGCTTCGGGACTTCCGCCATCTCGCGGCATAGTTACAGGAATAGTAGGCGGAATTATTGTTGGTGCGGTTTCCGGTTCACCTTTGCTAGTTAGTGGCCCGGCTGCTGGACTGGCGGTGGTTGTTGCAGAAGTAGTTCAACAATATGGCATTGAAATGGTTGGGCCAATTCTGCTGCTAGCGGGTTTAATCCAATTACTCGCTGGTATATTTAAACTTGGTCAGTTGTTTCGCGCCATGTCACCGGCTGTCATCTATGGAATGCTTGCAGGTATTGGGATATTAATCTTCGCTTCCCAATTTCATGTGATGTTAGACGACCAACCGCGTATACACGGCATTGAGAATTTAATTTCGATTCCCAACACGATTTACAAAGCTTTCTTTTCTATTGATGGTAGCGTTCATCACCTTGCAGCACTCATAGGTGTAACAACTATTATCAGTCTTCTGCTGTGGGAAAAATTTAAACCCAATAGTTTAAAGTTGATACCTGGCGCGCTTGTCGGCGTTGTCATTGCCACTTTCATAGCTACAGTGTATAGATTCCCGATTCAGTATGTTGATGTACCTGGAAATCTGGCACAAGCAATTCAATTACCAACATTTGCCAGCTTACCACGCTTAATTCAGGCACCAGTTTTGCTAGATGCGATCGCGATCGCATTCATTGCTAGTACAGAAAGTTTGCTTTCAGCCGTAGCAGTAGATCGATTGCATACCGGGACAAGAACCGATTTCGATCGCGAATTAACAGCCCAAGGAATTGGCAACGTTATATGTGGGTTCTTGGGTGCTTTGCCGATGACAGGAGTGATAGCCCGCAGTTCTGTAAACGTAGAAGCTGGTGCTAAAACTAGATTATCAACAATGCTTCACGGTTTATGGCTGTTAATTTTAGTAATTGCAGCCCCAACCTTGCTCAAAATAATTCCCATTTCTAGTTTGGCAGCAATTCTAGTTGTTACTGGTTACAAACTAATCGAAGTAGAACATATTCGCCAGTTAAAAAAGTATGGACGTTTTCCTCTGGTGATATTTTTTGCCACTTTAATAGGGATTGTTGTTACTGACCTAATCACAGGTGTTTTAATTGGTATTCTGTTGACAGGGATGTTATTAATTCATAAAATGTCGGTGCTGAATATCCAAGTTATTAAACACGAAGATAATCAGCGAATAGACATTTATTTACAAGGTGCGGCAACATTTGTGAGGCTACCAAAATTAGCGAATATTTTAGAACTTGTGCCTCCAGGAAGTGAATTGCATGTTTATATGCAAGACTTGGCTTATATAGATCACTCTTGTCTAGACTTATTATCAGTGTGGGGAAAACAACAGGAAAAAATGGGAAGCACTTTAACTATGCAATGGGATCGTCTGATAGATCGTAATCGCAAACCATTTACTCTGTAGAATTCCAGCTAGATTGAATTTGCTTCACGGTAGGGTATCACAGCTGTGTTACCCTACCAATTGTTTGTATTCTATGTAATCAACCAGGGGTTAAAATAGATTTTATATAGAGAATTTGGATTGAGTTGCACCTGAATTAACCAAAAATATATGACAATTCTCAACGCTCGTAATTTATCTTTAGAAGAAGTTCAGCGTCTGTTTGGCTTTCAAGAACAGTACAGTGACTCATTTTCTAACTACTTATCTTTGGAACCTCTCCTCGAAGTTGAACAACAAGAACTTCTGCAAATTAGAAATGACTTTCGACGCTACCTGACAGCCGGTAAAGTTTCTGAAGGTCAGGTAAAGTTTCTTGCAGTTGCGCCTTTACTAAGATTAGCTGGTTTTTATCGCTATCCGATCGAGATTGTTTTGGAAGAGAATATTGCTGATATTGAAGTTGAAGATGAAGATATAAAAATTAAAGGAAGGTTTGATATCTTAGCTGTTAATAAAGCTAAAACTACAAAACCTCAAACATATTTTTGGGTACTGTTGATTGAATCTAAAAACTGTCAAGTTGATATATCAACAGGTTTGTCTCAGCTACTTACTTATGCTTATAAAAATTTAGAGAATCAAAAATCAGTTTGGGGATTAACGACTAATGGTAGAAGTTATCAGTTTGTCTATCTCGAACAAGGAAATCCCCCTATTTATTATCTGTTACCAGAATTAAATTTAATGGAAAGAGAACGTTCAAGTCAGTTACTACAAGTTTTAAAAGCAATTTGTCAACTTTAAAAGCATTGATGATTAAAACAACATATAAGCCAAGGTAAAAATTAAGGTAAAATTTATGATTCCAGCCATACCCAAACTAGTAAGCTTTGAAGATTTTGCAGCTTGGCGTCCTGAAGGCGGAAGATACGAATTACATAATGGTGCAATTGTTGAAATGCCTCAACCAACTGGCGAACATGAAGATGTTGTTGGTTTTATCGCTAGAAAACTAACTGTAGAATTTGATCGATTAAATTTACCTTATATAATTCCCAAAACTGTGCTGATAAAACCTGTTAATTTGGTTTCTGCTTATTCCCCAGATGTGTTGATATTAAATCGTCTTAATTTAGTAAATGAGCCGCTATGGAAAAAAGAATCAACTGTATCATATCCGGCATCAATTCCTTTGGTAGTTGAGGTAGTTAGTACCAATTGGGATGATGACTATTACACAAAACAAGGTAAGTATGAAGGTATTGGAATTCCTGAATATTGGGTTGTAGATTATCTCGGTTTAGGCGCTAAAAAGTTCACTGGCAACCCCAAACAGCCTACTATGTCTATTTATCAATTAATCGATGGTGAATACCAAGTTACTCAATTTAGAGGTACAGATCGCATCGTCTCGCCTACTTTCCCAGAATTGAATTTAACCGCCGAACAGATTTTTCAAGCTGGAGATATCCCAAGTTGTTAAATTTATCGAGAAAGCTTTTTATAAGTTATCTAATTACGAATTACGAATTACGAATTACGAATTAGTATGAGACTAGCTTGGGATGAATGGCAAGCAAGGGATAAATCATGCTTTAAGCAAATTATAATGTTTTTAGCTGATTTGCTTGAGAACTAACGCCCTAAGTGCGATCGCCATACACTTGACCAAAGCTACGATCGGGATGAATCTCAATCACCATATCAACCACTGTTGCATCTCTTAACAACGGCGTGATGAATAATTCCGGGTGCAGCGATCGCCAAAAATAATTGACAAATTGCTCTATCTGTGCATTGCTCATACCCGATTTACCCGCAGCAATCATTTGTTGTTCTGCCTGTTTGCGCCACTCCAAAGAACACCGATAATCGATGGGATACAGCACAATTAAACTGTCCAATCGCTCCCACAGTGGTAAATAATCGTGGAGGCGAAGATTCATCTCACGGGCAAATGCTCTATCTTCATCTGTGACAATTGGCGGTGGCGCAGTATCAAATAAATCAGGATTGATTGGTCGCACACCCACAAACCAACCCTCAAATAGTACAATATCTACATCCGCCACCATTTCTGGATTAGTGCGATCGCCAGCACCTCCAAAAGCAGATTTATCAAAGCGGGGAAGCATCACCGGGCTTTGCAACTCACGGATTTGATCTAGTACATTTAAGCCTAAGTCTATATCGTGAGTTCCTGGTGGGCCGCGCCAAATTAAGCGGGGATCTTGCTGTGTCAAAAGCAAGCGATCGCTGTAAGTTTTATACAAGTCATCCAAAGATAAACTCACAGTCCTGTATCCCAAATGAGCTAGAATCAAAATGAGAATTTTGGACATTGTAGTTTTACCAGTGCCTTGTCCTCCCAATATTCCTTGAATCAGGGGGTGTCCCAACTGTTGGCGCTGCGATGCTAGTTTGATCCCCAAAGGTAGCCACAAGTCCCACAATACCTGTAACATTTCCTGGGGTTGTACTTGGAGAGTCGCTTGACAGAATTCGCTAAAAGCTGGAAAGACAGATTTTAGTAAATGCGATCGCCTTTCGATCATTTCATCAACATTTTCCGGCGCGATCCCAAAAGCTTTAGCCCTTAACCGATCTGCCAGTGCTGCTTCTCTTGCTTCCTGCTTCCAAGTTTCCCCCAGCCCATTGGTTGCCAAAACACTCAGCCACAAATTCATAAATTCTCCATCTGACTACGATCCCAGCTTAAAAGCTTCGAGAAACAGGCTGTAGATGAAACCAACTTTCAGGAGATTTAGTGAGTCTATCAAGAGCGATCGCCGATCCAAAAAGCTGCGACTATAAAATATTCTGCTGGTAATTTCCGTTAACAGTACTAAAAAACCAGCTGCTACAATGTCTAACTCTGCCCGTTGTCCAGCTGTAGTGGAAACTGCGTTTCCCAGAAAAAAACCGAACAAAAAACTAATTATCAGCAACGATAGTCGTCGCCAAGGATTTAAAAACCATTGCCCAAAACGCGTAGCAATGCCATCGAACAAGTTATTGAGACGAGTGTTTTGCATCAAAGGGACTTTTGGGAAAAGTCAAGATATCTTTAAATATATCTATATTAATGTAAGAAGGATATTGGTTTTAGCATCAGCTTGTTTGTTATTATTGTAGATATCTACTGGAATTGCAGTGTGTATTCAAATTTGACTATTCTATCATCTTCTTCAGAAATACAGTTTCTTAGAGGATGTTTGGAAACAATAAATATTTAGTTTGCTCCTCACGAGCAAGCCTTAAAAAATGGGAAAATGATTCAAAATTCCCCTTTTTTAAGGAAGCTAGTTCGTTAAGCGCGTTTGCTGACTTGTATTCATGTATGAAAGTAAGCTCCTCGTAGGGTCTCCCAACAGGAGAATAAACTTGCGTAGATTTAGAAAGGAGGATCTTTAAGCACTGACGTTTAGCAAAGGACGCCTTGTTGAGGCTGCTAACGGTTTCAGGAAACTTTTATTTTTTTTATAGAAATGAATTGGTTTAATAGGTATAAAATTATCTTGTTTTTATCCATACTTACGGTCAAAAACCAAAGTAATGGATGTCTGGATCTCTTGTTTTTCAAACATCAAAGAGATTATATCCTTCAAATATTTTCTAATCAAAATGATATTTATCATACATTCCTCTTCCTAATTTGAGGAAAGTCTATATTCGGCTATTTTGTGTGATTGCCTTTTGGGATAATAGGCTACTATTTGGTCAAGCCTAGACAAAATATTTATTTCTAAATAACTATCAATATGAAATCTTCAGTGTATCGTAACGTCGGTATTACAGCTTTGTGCTTGGGACTGCTTGTTGCTCTGGTGGGATGCTTTGGACTGAGCGTATCCTTTGAGTCCACCAACCCAGATACAAACCCAGATACATCTTCACAACTGCCAACAGAAACTCAAGAGTGGCATACAACTTCGGTTGTACCTGAAAAAAGTCTTTCCACTAGCTTATCTACTCCAGTACCTACCCCAACCAATCCAGTAGAACATAGCAATAAAGAGAATACTTACCCTGTCTTGGCAAAGCGTGATAAATCAACAAGCATTGCCAAGGATCGAGGTACTTTGCGAATGAGCAATCAAACTAATCAGCCTGTGCGGCTGGTTCTACTGGCACGAGAGTCAGTAGCAAAAGGAGCTAGTAAAAAACAAACTCACTACGATGTACCGGCACATTGGGATTTTGCTCCCGAAGAAGGTAGTGAGAAGGGACTGGTTCTATCCCTACCTCAGAATAATTTAAAGCTGGAAAAGGGAGATGTTTTAGTTGCTTTTGCACAAGATGGTTCCCGTCGTTACTGGGGCCCTTATATTATTGGCGAAACTCAATTACCTAAGTGGAATTCCCAAAATAGAGAATGGCAACTTGTGCTGAGTCAATAGACTTATTGCAGAAGTGCTTTTTGCACTCTTGGGGGAAAAGGTTTTGGTTAAAGGGGAAGGGGATAATACAGAACCTTTTCCCCTTACCCTTTTCCCACAATGCCAAGAAGTCTAATAAATATGCTCAAACCTTTATTTTTACATCCTTACCCTACAGTTGGTAAAGTGTTAAGTAATGGATAGAGGAAAATTGTTGAATTAAAAACTCCGAAGAACAAAAGATAGATAACCAACGACTATTGATTAGTGATTGTTGACTATTGACTAAATGAGAATGAAATTGAGTGTTAAGCACACTGTTGATCGGTGGTTCAACAAAATAGCAAAAAATCCAGCCTTGAGTCTAACTGTGTCGATTTTGTGGTTGATAGTGGTTGGTTGGGTGGCTTTTGGGTGGAATTTGGGCAACACTGGCTTAATTGATGAGACAGAGCCGCTCTTTGCCGAAGCTTCCCGCCAGATGTACGTTACAGGTGATTGGATTACGCCATTTTTCAATGGTGACACTCGTTTCGATAAACCTGCTTTGATTTACTGGTGTCAGGCGATCGCATATCATCTGATTGGCGTGAATGAATGGGCAGTACGCCTTCCTTCTGCGATCGCCGCATTCGGCTTAGTTTGTTTAGCTTTTTACACCATCCAGTGGTATCTGGCTAAACAAGACGAATTAGAGCAAGTTTCACGTCCTACTCGTCGCTACTTAACATCTTTTATCACAGCAGCGTTGATGGCACTCAATCCCGAAACTATTATTTGGGCGAGAACGGGTGTCTCTGATATGCTGCTCACCGGATGTATGGCATCGGCTTTGTTATGTTTCTTTCTAGGGTACGCAGGGAAGGAAGGGACTGGGGACTGGGGACTGGGGACTAGGAAACTGGGAACAGAGGGCAGTGGACTGAGGAGTGAAGAGAAATTTTCCCAATCCCCAATCCCTAATCCCCAATCCCTATTCCCCAATAAGTGGTACTTAGCTTTTTATGTGTTGATTGCTGGTGCAATTTTGACTAAGGGGCCAGTGGGAATTGTTTTGCCGGGGCTAATTGTTGCCGCCTTTTTGCTTTACGTGGGTAAAGTGCGAGAGGTGTTGCAGGAAATGCACCTTCTTGTAGGTATACTGATAATTCTCGCTTTGTCAGTGCCCTGGTATGCTTTAGTAATTTGGCGCAATGGTTGGAATTACATTAACTCCTTTTTTGGTTATCACAACCTGGAACGCTTTACAGAAGTAGTTAATGGTCACTCAGCACCTTGGTATTTTTACTTTTTAGTCGTGCTGTTGGGTTTTGCACCATACTCAGTGTATTTACCAGCTTCTATAATCAAACTAAAATTTTGGCAGCGATCGCATTGGCGATCCCTTGAACGTTTTCAGCAATTTGGTTTATTTGCCTGGTTCTGGTTTGCTAGCATCTTTGCCTTTTTTTGCATTGCTGTTACCAAACTCCCTAGCTACGTATTGCCTTTAATGCCAGCAGCAGCAATCCTGGTAGCCCTGCTGTGGAGCGACCTTTTTTCAGATACAGAGACACGGCAAACAATTCCTTCCCCCTCTCCCACTTTGCCCATCTCCGCGTCTTTGCTGCGAATCAGTGGTTGGGTGAATGTAGTATTTTTATCAATTCTGGCAACAGCACTGCTCAACATAACCCAGATATTAGGTACCGATCCAGCTATAAGTAACTTCCACGAACTAATTCAAAAATCTGGTTTACCAGTAATCGCGGGTATAATTTGGCTAGTTTCTGCTGTTTTGGTCGCGGGTTTATTATTGAGTCGCCGCTGGAACTACATTATCAGTATTAATTTAATCGCGTTTGTGGCGTTTGTAATTTTTGTCTTAACGCCTGCTTCGTTTTTTATCGATCGGGAACGTCAATTACCCTTAAGGGAATTGTCTGCGGTCATTCTAGAAGCAAAACAACCAAACGAAGAATTGATCATGCTTGGCTTCAAAAAGCCTAGTGTGGTATTTTACAGCCACATCCACGTAAATTATTTAAAATTTCCCCAAGAGGCTGTAGAGCATATTAAAAACCAGGCTGCTAAAGGACTAAAACCTTCCTCAGTGCTACTGTTAGCCGAACAGAAAAAGTTTTTACAAATGGACTTACAGCCAGATGATTACAAGAATTTATCAACCAAGGGTGCTTATAACTTGGTTCGAGTTCCTTTTAAGAAAATGAAGAATCAAAAAATAGATATATCATAATTAGTCATTAGTCATTAGTCCTTAGTTATTGGTTATTCACAAAAAACGAAGGACAAATGACTAATGACAAAAAACCAACGATCAATAACCCCATTAACATTTGCTATTGTAACCATTGACAGCTAAAGCTTGATTGATTTGGCTTAATAGGTCTTCCATTGATATCGATCGCGGTAATATTTGGGTAGCGATCGCACCAACAACAGTTTCTATCGATTCCACACTATTTTTCTTCTGCTTGTCAATTTCCCGATCGGCTACCCCATCCTGGAAACTGGTTTGTGAGCGATTTAATCGCTGATTTAGTACCAAAATTGGTGGCAACTTTAAAGGCGAATTTCCTAATGTTTTCAGTGCTTTGAGCACATCTTTGTGGATAGAGGTTTCTCCTAAACAAATTAGCAATAAGTCAACGCTTTCGTGGCGAATCTGTTGCAATACTTCTGCCCAACAAGGACTCATTGCGGCTTTGAAGCCTGCTGTTTGCAGGTATTGAATTAAAGCTTGGAACCATTCAGATCCCCGTTCAGCAGTTTCACTACTAATTGAGCAATTTTTTTCTGTCCGATAACCCTTAGCTGGCTTACGTCTTATCTGGGGGAAATCCCGCAGCATTGTTAAATCCACTACTAAGATGTTGGGAGGGCAGCAAATACCAGAAGCAATTTCTAGTACTGATAGTAAAGCATCTGTTTTCTCAGTGCGACTGCTGTTGTCTTTCGCAAATGGTGTTAAGTAAGGAAATACAGATAGCCCTGGTATTTTAGAAGCGATTAAAGTAGTTGCGACATCGCAAGTAACCAGTGGTATCGCTGCTAAACGTGGATGTCCAATTAGTTGTTGCAAATAAATTTGCGCAGTGGTACTTTCGACATCTAACAAAATCACATCAAACTGCCATACCCGCGCCAAAAGTTCTGCCTGATCTAGATCATCTACTTCAATCACTCGGTGTTCTCGAAGTGAGGGGTGGGGATTGACCGATTCTAACTGAGGATTCACCAACCTGAGAATTCGCAGTGGGGTTTTAGTTGGGATAATTGCACTATTATTTGACCCTATCTGCGGCATTACTTGTACAGTACATAATTTTTCGAGAACCGGTGCTAAGACCTGATGCTCTACTGGCAAACTTAAGAAACCATCGGCTCGGTTAGCAAATGCTTGCTCTTTTTCGGCTCCCGTCGCGGTCACAATTACAGATATATGACGGGTTGCAGCGTCAGATTTTAGTAAAGTCAGTACATCCCAACCTGATAGCAGGGGTAGCAACGGATTCAAAAATATTGCTATTGGTTGCAAGCGCCGCGCTTTTTCCACTGCTTCTGTCCCCGATCGCGCAATCACTACCCGATATCCTAAACCTTTGAGTTGTTCGGTCAAGTCTTCAATATATCGAGCTACTGCTTCGACTACCAAGACCAACCGTTGCGAACTCGCAAGATGATGCTGTATGGGCGTACTAACTTGCTGACGAGCGGCGGCGAGATTTTCCCGTGTCGGTTGATATCGTGTCTCCTCGGCTTCTCTGATTCCCATATCTGGTTCCGAAAAGCCTGTTTTCGGGGGACTGGGTGGCAGAAGTAGGGTAAACTGGCTACCTTTACCTTCACGCGATAAGAAGCTGACATCTCCTCCGTGGAGGCGAGCCAAGGCGCGAGTTAATACTAGCCCCAAACCAGTGCCTTCAAATTGGCGGGTGAGGGGATTTTCTAGCTGTTGGAATTTTTGAAAGATTAAGTGTTGCTGGTGTTCGGGAATGCCAATTCCTGTATCCCAAACTGTAAAGGCAATCCATCCTTCCCAACGACTTACCCGCAGCCCAATTTCGCCAGATATTTCGGTGAATTTAAAAGCGTTGGAAAGTAGGTGTACTAGCATCTGGCGTAAGCGCAATTCGTCTGCCACCATCTGATCTAAACCTAGTTCAATGGAAAGACAGAATTGAGGAGCAGATGAACGGGCATTTGCAGGTGGCGGGGCAGATGTCGCTTTGGTGGTTTGAGTGTGGATAGCTTTGGCTTCCGATAGGGCGCGATCGCACACAGCCTGAATTTTCACCGGAGTCAGCGTCAAATCCATTTGTCCCGTCTCCATCCGGGTCAAATCTAAAATGTCATTCACCACACTCATCAGGTGGCGTCCGCTTTGATGAATCAGTCCGGCATAACGGGCTTGACGCTCGTTAAGTTCTCCTAACTGCTGATCCACTAGCAAGCGCGATAATCCCAAAACGGCAGTTAGGGGAGTTTTGAGTTCATGACTAATACAAGCTAAAAACTCGTCTTTTAACCGATTTAGTTGAATTAAATCGGCATTCTTCGCTGCTAGTTCTTTACAAAGTTGCTGCTGTTCAGTGACATCAGTAGCTAAAACCAACCACAAATCAGTGCTGAGTGCAATTTCCTTTTCAGCACTCATAACTTTAAATTCAGGATTATCTAAGGGAATTTTGGCAAACTGCCAGATTCGCTCTTGACCATTTTGCATTTCGACAACGCAGGTACAAGTACCCACTTGACTATCTAAATAGCATCGGCTGTATGCAGCATCACCTGATGCTTCTTGCTGAATCAGTTCTTCTTCACTACTATGCTCATTCTCCCTACCATTGGGATGAACCTTGATTGCTGGTTGGGTGGCATATTCTGCTATTTCGGAGCGTTTAGGGGCAAGTATTGCCTCTACTTGTTGCCTAACCCCTTCTGGGTCTTTTAAGGTTCCTAATTGCTGCCACCAGGCGGGATTTCGCGCTACCACCTCGCCAGTACCCGTTTGCAACATCAAAGGCCAAGGCAGTCTTTCTAGCAAGTGTACTAATGGCTGATGTCCTAATGACTTGGGTTCGTTTGGCCGACCATCATATTCATGGCGATGTTCGCTAGACTTTTGTAAGCCAGCCATACGTTCCTGAGCTAGCGATCGCAACAGGCGCGAACTATCTAGCAGCCCCAAATATCGACCCTCAGAATCAATCAGCGCCCAATCTAAGTTTTGGGCTTTTTCGACTTGTGAATCGCACCAGCGCAAGCTTAATCGCTCTACACGCTCCGAAGCTGATATTGTCTGTATTGGCTCAATTAGACCTTGACCCCAGGTAGAGAGCGATTGGTGTAAATTTAGATTTTTATCGTCACTTTGGGCTAATAATTTTGGGATTAAACGGGCAGAATACAGCAATCCGATGGGGCATTGCTGTTGATTCACTACTACCAAGCGATCGCACTGCTCTTGCTCAAAAATCTCCAACACCACTGCCAGAGAACTTGTTTGGGGGCAGCTAGGTACGGTTGCCTGAAAGTTATAAAGCGGGTAATCTAGCATTAACATAGGGATTTTGGGGTCATTCTTCCTGTGGAACCCTCCGGCATTTCCATCTGCCAGTTGATGGTCTTTTCGCCTGAAGTCATATCCTCTAAGAAGACTCATATAAGCAACTCTGGTTATTTCAACGCCATTAAAACAACGGGATTTCCCCTAACGGACACGGGAATTGCAAACGAGTGCATTTTTCTAAGAGGCGACGTTTCTAATTTTTAGCAACTAGCCAGCCTCCCCAGTGTCTTACTGGTATTTAAACTCCTCATCGATAGCGACGGCTAAGACAATTATGGCCCCAAAGATTCGCTTTAGAACCTTGAGGAATTATAATGATTTGGAATGCGACAATCCTTTAAGTTCGTTTAAGTATCTTATCAAGGAGCAAAATAAAAAAATCTATCTATTTATATACATAAGTATGTAAATCATGAGTTAATTACTGTGTCTTGCAATGCCGACGGATACCTCATCATCAAAGACCTACTAAGTTCTATCAGTTAGTTGCTCCACTAGAATGTTGAGTGCCTAGCACTATCTGCTCGCCTAGAGCGTTATTTTGGGGTTAAATCAGCACTTTACTGCACACGCAGTATTCCCCTACAAGCGTTAGCCAAACTTATCAGCCCGCGTTTCTTGGTCAGGGCGATCGAGGAGATATATTCAAGAATAGATGTTATTACCGATCTTGATTCTGCTATCTAATATTAACAAATGTTTAAATAATCCAGTTGACTTAGCCAACCAAAAAGGTTTGAGTAAGTGGCTGTGGCAATTGATAGACGCAATTATTGCTCAATTTTGCTACTTATCTGTTGCTGTAACAAGCTCTGGAACAATCAACTATTTACCAAATTGGCTGCTACTAAATCCAAGTAAGGCATACACTCTTGAGTACGTTTATGTATTTGCCAGTCAGATGCAAAAAAGCCAGCAGTATTTTCAGGAGATGACTCCGGCAGAAAGAGAAGGATTATTAAGACAGCTTAAAATAGATTATAGCCTAATTCTTATAGATTATTTTACTACAGACAAAACCCTCAAAGATAAAATTGATAAATTTATCAATACTATATTTTATGCTAATATTCCTGTGCCCCAAATAATCGAAATTCACATGGAGATAATTGAAGAATTTTCTAACCAGCTAAAATTAGAAGGTAGGAGCAATGAAACTTTACTTGATTACCGCCTAACGTTAATAGATATCTTGGCTCACCTGTGCGAAGTCTATAGGAGTTCGATTTCTAGATAAAATAAATGAAATTTATTGCTCTGTGTTCAACTGGGAACAAGCTACAACTGTGAGTAACGATGCATAGAAAAATATTGTATTTCTCTGATAATGATTAGTTATTAAGTATATGAATAAAGCCAGAAAAACCTACGTTCTCAAGCTTTACGTAGCAGGTAATACTCCTAATTCAGTCCGGGCATTAAAAACACTTAAAGAGATTTTAGAACAGGAGTTTGAAGGGGTTTATGCTTTAAAAGTGATCGATGTACTGAAAAGCCCGCAACTGGCGGAAGAAGATAAAATATTGGCCACACCAACATTATCTAAAATTTTGCCTCCACCCGTTCGCAAAATTATTGGGGATCTTTCAGATAGAGAAAGAGTGTTGATTGGATTGGATTTGCTCTATGAAGAACTGAGTGAAGAAGACTTTGAAGAGTAAATTTTTCATCATAAAAAATTAATTCAAAATTTTAGTAATAAAAAAACAGGTTTTAATCCCCTTTTGTGATCGAGCAATGAGTGAAAAAGAGCAAGTAGAACCAAAACAACCACCGATAATTAGGGGTGTAGAAAAAATTCGGACGATGATCGAAGGGTTTGACGATATTAGTCATGGTGGTTTACCAATTGGTAGAACTACCTTGATTAGTGGTACATCCGGCACAGGCAAAACCTTATTCTCTCTTCAGTTTCTCTATAACGGTATCACCTACTTTGATGAAGCAGGAGTATTTGTAACCTTTGAGGAATCACCGAGTGATATTATTAAAAATGCTAATATTTTTGGTTGGAACTTGCCCCGCTTAATTGAAGAAGGCAAGTTGTTTATTCTTGATGCATCTCCCGATCCAGAAGGTCAAGATATCGTGGGAAATTTTGACCTTTCTGCACTCATTGAACGCTTGCAATATGCCATCCGCAAATATAAAGCTAAACGAGTTTCAATCGACTCAATAACAGCAGTATTTCAGCAGTATGAAGCGATGGGAGTAGTGCGACGCGAAATTTTTCGTTTGGTAGCACGTCTCAAACTACTGAGTGTCACCACTCTAATTACCACTGAACGTAGTGAAGAATACGGGCCTGTTGCCTCTTTTGGAGTGGAAGAATTTGTTTCCGATAATGTAGTAATTGTTCGCAACGCTTTAGAAGGAGAACGCCGCCGCCGCACAATTGAAATTCTCAAATTGCGCGGCACAACTCACATGAAAGGTGAATATCCCTTCACAATTACTAATGAAGGAGTTAACATCTTCCCACTCGGAGCAATGCGCTTGACTCAACGTTCTTCTAATGTCAGGGTATCTTCTGGCGTCAAAACTTTAGATGAAATGTGCGGTGGGGGTTTCTTTAAAGATTCAATTATTTTGGCGACAGGAGCTACAGGTACTGGTAAAACCCTGTTAGTAAGCAAATTTATTCAAGATGGCTGTCTCAATGGAGAACAGGCGATATTATTTGCTTATGAAGAGTCACGCGCCCAACTATCTCGTAATGCTTCCTCTTGGGGAATTGATTTTGAAGAATTAGAAGATCAAGGTTTACTCAAAATAATTTGTACCTATCCTGAATCAACTGGTTTAGAAGACCACTTACAAATTATTAAATCAGAAATTGCTATTTTCAAACCTGCTCGGATTGCCATTGATTCTTTATCAGCACTAGCTAGAGGAGTTACGAATAATGCATTTCGGCAGTTTGTAATTGGTGTGACAGGTTATGCTAAACAAGAAGAAATTACTGGTTTTTTTACCAACACAACCGACCAATTTCTAGGAGCGCATTCGATTACTGACTCTCACATTTCCACGATTACCGATACAATTCTGATGTTACAGTACGTAGAAATTCGTGGAGAAATGTCGCGGGCAATTAACGTATTCAAAATGCGCGGGTCTTGGCATGATAAAGGCATTCGTGAGTATAATATTACTGCTGATGGGCCCGAAATTAAAGATTCTTTCCGAAACTACGAACGGATTATCAGCGGTGCTCCTACTCGCGTTAATATCGATGAAAAGGCGGAACTTTCTCGCATTGTTAGACGTTTTGAAGACAAACAGAGTTCCGAACCCTAAATTTAGTATCGTAGTATATTCTTTCCTAAGTTTAGTATCGTGCTATATTCTGTGGTGAAGAAAGGTTTTCTGCCGCTAGATTGATTTTCGTGTGAGGGATGCGGTGAAAGGACAGCAATTATTTTATAGCTTCTTACCTGGTGTAACGGCAGCAGTTTTAACAACTCAGCCTGCTTGGGCTGGTACTGCGAAACTAACTGGGATACAACTGGCATCTTCTCCTAGTGTTTTGACTTCTACTTATGGTCAAGGCTTGGTTGTGGATACCATAAAAAATAGGCAACTGCCTAACAGTGCAAATGTTAGTGTTCCAACCCTAGTACCTGCTTTGGGTTTTACTAAACTTAGTGTGAAACCTTTAAGTAATAACAGTATTCCAGTATTTACGGCTGAAAATACTGTTGTGCCAATAAAACAACTACTTAAGAAAGATAAAGGTAGATTTTTTAGTTTGACACCTACCTCTAATTCTTCCCAAGCTCAAAAGAACCAAAAACAGAGTAATTCGAGTGCTTCTGGGCAGAAATTAAAGAAGATACTAGTTCCCAACTATACTTCAAAAACCCCATCTGTCCAAAAAGAAATTTTGTCCCTGTCTTCTGCACAGCAGCCAGTGGTTCAAAAGATAAATACTGTTACTCAGTTGCAAACATTTTTACAAACTTCAGTGACAGGTGCAGGAGCAGCAAAACTGTTGTCAGCGCAGAGGTGTCCACAGGAGTTGAGCAAAAGCAAAACTGACTCCTTGACTTTGCTGCTAACCTCAAGCACCTGCTTACAACAAAATGCTATTGGTCGCTTGGCTCAGAGTAATACCACGATTCCGACAGATTCGACGCCAATCACTGCGCCAACAACCGTAACTCCTGCACCAGGAGGTTCGACGCCAATCACTGCGCCAGGAACTGTAACTCCTGCACCAGGAGGTTCAGTGCAACCTTCTACTGTGCCAGGAACCGTAACTCCTGTGCCGTCAGGGTCGGTGCAACCTTCTACTGTGCCAGGAACCGTAACTCCTGTGCCGTCAGGGTCGGTGCAAGTTCCAGAGAACCTGATTCCTAACTCAAATCCCCTGCAATTTCCCACCAAACCGGAGGAGGTGCAACTTCAAGGAAATCAGCCGATTACTTTGGCACAGGCTCTGGAGTTGGCACGGCGTAACAATCGCGATCTACAGGTGTCCTTATTGGAGCTAGAACGCAATCGAGCGGTTCTACGCGAGGCACAAGCTGCTTTATTGCCCACTCTGGGACTTAGCACGGATCTGACTCGTGGTCAATCTTCTAGCGGTCAACTTCAGAACGAATTAAGCGGACCGTTTGCCGCTAACCAAGATCGACCCAGTACATCTTTTTCTGGTCAAGCACAACTTTCATATAACCTTTATAGTTCTGGGAGAGTGCAAGCTAGCATCAGAGCGGCTGAAGAACAGGTACGTTACTATGAGCTTGCTGTAGAAACTCAGTCTGAGACAATCCGTTTGAATGTTGCTACTGACTACTACAATTTGCAACAAGCGGATGAACAAGTACGCATTAGTCAGTCGGCTGTGGTGAACTCTGAAGCTAGTTTGCGTGATGCAGAAGCTTTAGAGCGAGCTGGGGTTGGTACGCGGTTCGATGTGTTGCGATCGCAGGTGAATTTAGCAAATGCCCAACAAAATTTAACTAATGCTAGATCCCAGCAGTTGATTTCCCGTCGTCAATTAGCAACTCGGATAAGTTTGCCGCAAGGAATAAATATCAGTGCCGCTGACCCTGTACAATTAGCTGGTCTTTGGAACCCAACCCTAGAACAAAGTATTGTGTTGGCTTATCAAAATCGTCCGGAACTGCAACAGTTTTTGGCACAACGCAATACTAGTGAGCAACAGCGCAGACAGGCTCTTGCAGAACTAGGCCCCCAAGTTAGTTTGGTCGCCAGCTACGACCTGCTCGATCAGTTCAATGATAATGTCAGCGTTACTGATGGTTATTCATTCGGAGTTAGGGCAACCCTAAGTTTGTTTGATGGCGGAGCAGCAAGAGCAAGAGCATCTCAACAGAGAGCTAATATTGCGATCGCAGAAACTCAATTTGCTGAACAGCGCAACCAAATTCGGTTTCAGGTAGAACAAGCTTATTCTACCCAGCAATCTAGTTTGGAGAATGTTCAAACCGCTAATACCGCTTTAGAACAAGCCAGGGAAGCTCTACGTTTAGCGCGTTTGCGATTCCAAGCTGGTGTAGGTACTCAAACTGATGTGATTAACTCTGAAAACGACCTCACACAAGCTGAAGGTAATCGAGTTACAGCAATTTTGGATTACAACCGCGCTTTAGCTCAGTTACAACGGTCTGTTACCCTCAGAGCATTCCGCTAATTAGCTGAAACTCAACTGAATCAGTATTTTTGATTGCTGTTGTGTTTTGTAATCCACTTTGCACCTTCTATCAGAGGATCGCAGATTCCAGTAACGTTTTTGATAAAAAGCTAGCTAAAAGCCTCATTTATTCAGTGTATTAACTGGAAAGATGAGGCTTTTTAGTCCAAAAAGCAATATTGTAAATTGTAATTTTTGAGAAATTCTTTAGCGATCGCTAAAGAATTACGCCAACAAAATCTGAAGGAAAAGAGTTGTTTCAATACTTGTCGGGTTTTGGGGAAAAGGGGAAAGAAAAAACCTTTAACCTAAACCCAGTAACCTTTTCCCCAAATCCAATTCCGAGTTAAAAATCCAAAACCCCAGCAGTATTGAGAGTTGTTTTTGTGAGATATGTATTGGACTTAACAGATAAGCGCTATAGTCAAATTTGGACTAACATAACTGAGTGTTCGCTCGCTTGCCTCGTCAAAGACTCATGACTAAAGTAACATCTCAAGAAATTGCACAGTTTCGCTCTCAATTGGCAGACGATCCTAGCGATATGGAAGCGCTGGATTTAATTGAAGACTGTGATGGAGATTTGGAAGATGCAGCGATGACGCTAGCTATCCGAGCAGGACAACAACCAGAAAGAGCAAATTCCGAGTGGTTAGATGCCTTGGCTAGAAAATGGCGTGTGGTCGTTTGCGAACCAGAATATCGAGAAGATTTGCTTAATACTTCTCTTGTGAAGATGATGGAACATCTAAAAACAACGCCAACATTTCCTAAGATTTTGGCAACGCCAGTTTTGCTATATGTCCTCAAGCAAGGCGTAAACAATTTTTGTGAGCCACTAGATTTGCTAAAATGATCGGCCCGCGTTTTAATCGTGAGATTAAAATCGCGGCTACGCAAACATAGACGCAAAGGGGCTTCAAAGCTCTTAATCTGACCCTAGTCCGTGCAGACAGACTAGCCTGTGGGAAGACTTTCACTGCGTTTGTGTAGTCCTTTTAGTACTTTGGTGCAAGATGTGAGCCTCGTAACTTCTGATGTAAGTCTTGGAGTAATTCAGGTGTATGACTTCTAGTCATGCGAGGTTCAATCCACCAGGACTGATACGCTGTTAATTAAGGCAAAACTTCTATTAAACAAATTTAGACAAATTGTAAAATCAATGAATTACCTTGTTGCCGTATTACCAGACCGCATTCAAGCCGAAGCTGCTTACTTAGCTTTAGAAAAAGAAGGCATTAACAGCACTATTTTGGGAAGAGGGTATAAAACGGCTGACGAGTTTGGCTTAATTGACCCCAAAGAACAGGCTAAAAAGCAAGCAAAACAGATGGCAACCTGGCTGATACCATTTGGCTTTTTTGCAGGTTTTACATTCAGCCTGATTACTGGTTTAGATACTTTTGCTTGGGCGGGTGAAGTTGGCAATCACATTGTTGGCGGACTGCTGGGTGCTGCTAGTGGTGCAATGGGTGGTGTCTTTGTCGGTGGCGGAGTCGGTTTACTTGTAGGTGGTGGTGATGCTTTACCTTATCGCAACCGCTTAGATGCAGGTAAATATTTAGTCGCCGTTCAAGGTTCTGAAACTCTGACTCGCCAAGCAACCAAAATATTACGTCAGTTCGATCCAGAAAATATCCAAGGTTATGCCGATACAAATACTGTGTATTGAATAAATCATAGTTTACAGATCGCGACACAGCGGCTTGAGTTACTTTCCTGTTCTTTGAAGATAGCGTCAGCCGCTGCGATCGCCAACAAATCTCAAGTAGAAAGGTTAACCCAATCTGGACAAGAACTATAGAAATGGGAATTAAAGCTAGAATCAAGATAGTTATAGCAAATTAATTCTCAATTAATAACTGATAATTTTTAAGAATGTTGCCACGAGAAGAACTTTTAAAAGGTGTTGAAAATCGAGATAGTGTAGCTCGTGCAATCGATCAAGCAGAGCAAGCGATCAAAACTTGGGAAGTGGTTTTGACAGATTTTCTATCTCCGCCAGAATTGGCAGAAATTCAACGAGTGTTTAACCGATTAACAGAAGTGCAATTAGTTGCGTGGGGTGGATATCCGCAAGCTGAACGCCAAAGAATAGCGATCGCTCGTTCGGAACTTCCCTTAGATCGATCTCAAGTCAGCCTTGTAGCTGTAGAAATTGCAGGTAATTTCCTATTTGATACCGCCTCTCACCGCGACTTTTTAGGCGCAATGTTAGGGACGGGAATTGTTCGCGAAAAGACAGGAGATGTGATTGTCTTAGGAGAACGGGGGGCGCAGGCGATTGTTGCACCAGAATTGGTGGAATTTTTGTCCATAAGCCTCAAACAGGTGCGATCGGTTCCTGTGAAAACTCAGCAGATTGAGCTAACAGAATTAAAGGTTCGGGAACCCAAGAAAAAAGAATTAACTACTGTGGAGGCTTCTTTAAGATTAGATGCGATCGCATCTGCTGGTTTTGGTATGTCCCGCAGCAAAATGGTTGATTTCATCGATGCTGGTGATGTCCGCGTCAATTGGAAGGAAGTTACTCAAGCTAGTTCTCAAGTCAAATCAGGCGACTTAATCGCCATTCGCTCTAAAGGGCGTTTAGAAGTTGGAGAAATAGCCGTTACCAAAAAAGAGCGTTACCGAGTTCAATTAACAAGATATATGTAATAAGTGAGGAGTGAAAAGTTAGGAGTGAGGAGTTTTAAATACATCAGTTTATTTAACTTCAAATTCCAAACTCTTGTACAGACGCGATTCATCGCGTCTCTTAACTCCAAACTCTTGTACAGACGCGATGAATCATGTCTCTATTCCTAAATAGATACTTAATACTTAGGCTTTAAAACGTTTCGCTAACATATTCAGTAGAAGTTTGCGCGGTACAAGCCGAGATAATTTGCTTCTAATTTGAGTAGTACTATCAGAGCTAATAACAGTTGGATAGCCTTTTTCTAAAGCCTCTAAAGATTCCCAAACCACTTTTTCGCAAGAATAAACTTTATCTGTACTACCTGCCAGCGCTGGAGGAAAATTAGCTTCTGCAAAAAAGTTTGTTTCTATTGGCCCTGGACAAGTGACTAAAATACGCACACCATACTGATAATTTTCTGCCCATAATGCTTCACTAAAGCTGAGAATAAAAGCTTTACTAGCAGCATAAACAGAAAGGTATGGTATTGGTTGAAATGCGGTAATCGAGGATACGTTAATAATACTTCCAGAACGACGTTGCCGCATCAATGGTAAAAATTTGTGGGTTAAATCTACCAATGCCAAAATGTTCAATTGTACGATTTTGACTTGTTTTTCTCCATCTCCTTCAGCAAAATCGCCATAGTAACCAAAACCAGCATTGTTGATTAATAAGTCAATGGTTAATCCCTTTGATTTTGTGGCATCAAATACACTAGCTGCTGCATTAGGTTCTGTGAGGTCTTTTACTATAACATCTATTTGAATGTTGTATTGTTCTTGTAGTTGTTTAGCTAATTGGTTTAGTTTCTCTTCAGAACGAGCAACGAGTACAAGATTTGTCTTGCGTGCAGCTAGTTCTTGAGCAAAGGCTTTACCAATACCACTAGAAGCACCAGTAATTAAAGCAGTTGACATTCTACATATTCAGAGAATTTTTAAGCACTTATAAATCTTAGCTATGTTGACTATAAGTTTTAACTACCCAAAGTGATATATCCAAAAGGGTAAAAGCAACACTTAGTGGCTTTTAGAAACTATATTAATTCTCCAAATATACCGATATGGGAGATTCTTAAATCTTCTTCATCTGTATATTGAATAGACGAGTCGATTTTTTCTGGTAATTCTGCGTCCTGGCGCGATCGCTCAAATACAATTTTAGAGTTCAAATGCTTAAGATGAGAAAATATTTGCTTTCGTTGGCTTCGTCTAATTCGGTCACAAATAATGATTTTTCTGATAGCCATTCAAATTCATTTGGAATTGCCAATTACCATTTTTCAGACCAATAGATAATTTCTGAAGTGGAACTATTAATAGCAACGCCGTAGCTGTCTCCATGATTCCACTTAAAGCCAGGTCTACCTTTGTCATCTGTATTTAATACCAATATTTCATAAGTAGCTGGAAAAGATTCTGTAGGAGAATCACTAGTATAGAAGAAAGTTGTCGGCACACCGTTAGGTTGGTTTATGTGGTCGTTTGTGTCACCACCTATATATTTGTGCTTGGCACTATTTCTATATTGTGAAAGTAATTTTTCTATCTTCTTTGGTGGCTCTTTTAACCTAATTTGAAAAAAACTACTTCCTTGTAAAACTTTGGGAGAGTAAGCGATGCGAACGTCTTTAGCATCAGGGGGAATCTCATTAGGAAAATGTTTTATTTGGTCATTTTCAGACCATAGTTGATTACGAATTTCTTTATAGCGTGATGTATCAGTTATAATTTTAGGCTCACTAGTACTGTTAAAAGTTGTTCTCAGAAAAAAGCTTCCCCCGACAATACTAAGACTAGCAAGGGCTAATAGAAATTGCGATCGCTTCATCAAGTTGGGTGTATCTAACTTTCATAGTCATATACCCAACTAATAAACTAAATTCGTACTATTGCGGATATCGAATCAGAGATATTAACAGAAACTTTGTATATTCAGAGGAAAATTAAAATAATTGTAAAATTAATGTGAAGTTAGTCAATGATTACCTAGTCAAATACCGTAGGTAATCCTGATTGAGTCCAGTACTACCGTTTTAGCTAACGAAATCAATTCCACAGCCATCCATTTTTTTCAATTCTTCCTGATGCAGCAATAACTAAAGCGGATATATAAATAGTAGATGCACCTTAATTAAATTACAGCCTTCAGCTTTTAGTTGAGGGCTTTTTTTTATGGCTGATATTTTTTATTCAGAAATAAAATAAATTTGCTTAAAAGTCTAATTTTCCCGGATATGGCAATAAATAAAGCGGATTAATAAATGGTAGATGCACCCTAAGAATTTACAGCCCTCAGCCAAAAGCTGGAGGCTTTTTTATTGATCATACTTTTTTCGCGAAAAAAATAAATTTTATTAAAAGTCTAATTTTCCCGGATATGGCAATAAATAAAGCGGATTAATAAATAGTAGATGCACCCTAAAAATTTCCAGCCTTCAGCTTTTAGTTGAAGGTTTTTATTATTTTAATATCGATGGCAGTAAACTGGGAGCTAACCACAATGCATAACCAATAAATCCAAACAGCAAAGTAATCACGGCAGTAATGCCGTAGCTGATGCAAATTAATAAACCGTCAGATTCGATGGTGGCAACAGTCAAAAGTAAAATACCGATAGTCGGGATAGGATTTGTAAACGGAATTGGTAATATTAGTAATACTGTTAATAAAGAGATACAAAACCCATTAATTCGCCAAACCAAAGGATTATGAGCTATTTTTGCTAATCGAGGACGAGCGATTTTCTGGAAAACTTTGGTAAGCCGTCCCAAATTTTGCAAAAGTAACTCGGCGAAGGAACGAGGAAATTTGTAGTTAGCGATTCTTTTCGGTAGCCAAGGCGATCGCCTTCCTAAAACCATTTGCACTGACAACAGTAAACAAGCACCACCAAATGGGCCAGTTAATCCCGGTGGCATAGGAAGCAAAAAAGGCAAAACTAATAATGTAATTACCAGACTGAAGCCCCGTTCTGAGGTTTCTGTCAGAATATCGCCTAGAGTCAGCGGTTGTTCGGCTAGGCGTTGCAACAGGGATTTTATATCTTGAGAAAATCTCAGATGCATTTGGCGTGAGTTGATGCGAGTTCCCTCTTTGTAGTAGAGGAAGATGAGAGAGAATAACTTCTAAACTTTGCCAATTTTAGATTTTGAATTTCAGGAAAATCTAAAATCTAAAATTGAATGACTCCTAACTCTTGCTTTCTGGGGGTACAAAAACAGCTATAGCTTTAGGTATAACCCGAAAATGAGCAGGTGTGTAGGTAGTAATTTCACCATCTGTATTGATAGGGCGAGGTTTGCGAGTATGTATCTCTATTTCTTGACCTTGATGGGAGCGTACACTCTGCCAATGTATATGTCGCCCTCGTCGCATTGCGGGTAGTAATAATATAACCTGCCACCAGTGTTCAATCTCCAAGCTATAAAGGTCTAGCCTTTGATCGTCTATTGTGGCATCGTCAGCCACTGCCATACCACCACCGTAATAGCGGCCGTTACCGACTGCAATTTGAACTGTTTTGACGCGAACCAATTCACCGTTAATTGTAATTTCTGCTGTAAAAGGTCTGGCTTCCAAAAGCACTTGCAATGCAGTGGCAGCATAGGCAAATACTCCCCAGCGGCGCTTAACTTCTTTGGTAAGTCGTTGGGTAATTTTTACACTCAATCCCATACTGGCAACGTTAAAAAAGTGCTTGCCATTCACACAACCCAAGTCGATACGCTGTAAATGTCCATCTCCAATAATTTTGCAAGCTTCGTTGAGGGTATTTGGGATTCCCAAAGTTCTCGCTAGATCGTTGGCAGTTCCCAGAGGCAAGATTCCCAAAGGTAACTGAGTCTCAATTAAAGCATCTACGGCAGCATTTAGAGTACCATCTCCTCCGCCAATAATTACCAAGTCAACTCGATCCTTATGGCGAAGTATAACTTCAGCAAGATGTTTGGGATCTTCTGTAGACTCCTCAATTAAATCAAAGCCTAATGTTTTCAGACTTTGAATCGCTTCCGATAGACCCTTTTGCCCTTGGCGAGCATGACGATTTACTAACAGCAGTGCGCGGGAACTCATGGGTAGTACCTTTTGTTGTTGATATGTCCAATTATCCGCATGTATGTATTCTGTTTGATGTTGACTTTAAAAAAGTGTTTAGGCTGTGATGAAAGTTATTACAAATTCATTTTCATAACATTTATTATATTGTGACTATTAATTTTTAATTTTTCTTTTTCTTTAGTTTAGCTCTACTAAACCTCAGTGTGTTTATCTTCAGCAAATATAATTATTACTCCTCAGTTAAATGAATTTTAGGTGTTTTTATTTATCAAATAGCGAGTTGTTCAAATATTATTATGCCAAACGCAAGAGATATTTTTCATTAAAATAGATACATTTACAGCAGATTGCAACTTTGTGAGGTACAGATTATTTTAGGACTTACGCAAGTGTCACAAAAAAATCTGATTTGTAGTTTTTAGTAAGGGTTTTAGCCCTTATTTTGAGGACTAAAGTCCTCTCTGTGAGACGCTACGCGTAGCTTGCTTCCCCGGAGGGGTACACTACGAACTGAAAATAATATGCCAGTTGCGTAAGTTCTGTATTTGTAAGGGCACAACAATGTTCATAGGTGTCAACTTAAGCTAAAAGCTTTGTCAAACTCTTGTTTCTAGCCTCTTGGCTGGAAATGCACTTCAATTGGGCTGCTGCCGCGAGTTCGGGAGGCGGAGCCTCTAGAACAGCATTCCCAGTCTGAGACTGGGAACGAGACAAACGCTGTTTATAGTGCTTCTGTGTTGAATCCAATACGGCGCTAGTTGGTTGCTTAACGGCGAGAAATCCCTATCTTGATTTGGAATTTTGGTTTTATGACTTTTTCGGATCGGTGTTGCGACCAATAATTGCTTGAAACACGTCCCCTAGTAAAAAGAAAAATGCCGCAACTAACACTACAAGCATTAAACCTGCAAGGGCCGCAAAGGGAGAGATGATAAACAAGATTAAAAGCGCAAACATCAAAATCTTTAGTAATGTCTTATTCATCTTTTTTCATATTGAATAATATGTGTGTTCTCTACAAATAATCAATGAATTAACAATCTGTCACCTGTCTTCTGTTAGATTTAATCTGTGCGCGCTTACTTTTGTGGTCAAGGCGTTTTCTTTGAGAACTGCGAGTTGGTTTAGTGGGTTTGCGTTTGATTGTTACGACAACTGCGCTTTGAATGAGTTCTTGAAGTCGTTTCAAGGCTGACTCGCGATTGTTCTCTTGGCTTCGATGTTCCTGGGCTTTAATTACAACTACTCCTTCTTGGTTAATGCGGCGATCGTTGAGCTTTAAAAGCTGTTGTTTATAATAATCTGGTAATGATGAAGCCGCAATATCAAAGCGCAAGTGGATAGCGGTAGAAACTTTATTTACATTTTGTCCTCCTGCTCCTTGCGAGCGAATCGCAGTAATTTCAATCTCAGTCTGTGGGATAATAACATTATTGGAAATTTGCAGCATTACTCACAAGGCAAAAGAGAAACTTGTAACTTTGGGATAAACTTTCTTTATTCGGTTTGCTCGGCTAAATCTATCATTACATCTGGGTCTTCATTGTTGTTCAAATTCACTTCTAAAGTCTGTCCTTGGATTGTCACTTTATCGCCCGGTACTAGTCGCCGTCCTCGTCGAGTTTCCAGCATCCCGTTTACTTGGACATCACCACCTTGGATCATCAGCTTGGCTTGCCCTCCAGTTGGCACTATACCCATCAACTTTAAAAATTGATTTAACTTAATTGTGTTGTCTCTAATTTTCTTCATAGTAAATAAATGTACACAATCTTAATTGTATCGTGGTCTTCTCAGAGGATGTTTGAAAAGTCATGATTGATGTATCAAATATTTTTTTACCCCTCCCTAACCCTCCCCTTGTAAAGGGGAGGGAACCGGATTTTTCTTGTTTCCCCCTTTTATAAGGGGGGATTAAGGGGGGTAAAAACGCAATTAAAAGCACAGTCAACCACTTTTCAAACAACCTCTCAAGCCAAAGCGTAAATCTGTTACACCATATAATCAGCTAAGTACAGTATTTGATTAATTCGTAGCAAATTTAGTTTGGCAATACCCTGCAATGCGATTGCGTCGGCAAACAATGCCATTGCGTTAGCCTGCATTTAATAACGTTTCGCTTTTACGCAAAACTTTGCTGAGAAATGTGAATTTACAGCAGTTTTCATTTAATTGAACTGTATATGTTGTAGAAGCACAACAATGCTGTACCTCTATTGTGTGGTGTATTTACCTGAAAATTGCTAATTTTATTAATTGGTTGTGATGGAGCGACGCCGAGTAGCCCGTCGTAGATATCGCTCTAACAAAAACTGTAATACCAGTTATTATCTATAATGTTGATCGACAAAACTGCCAGATATGGGCTAAAAACTAGTCTGGAAGGTTCTTTTAGTGTGTTCAGGGGACTGGATCTATGATTAAGCTTGGTTTATTGGTACAGTCCCAGAATAACTCTTTGGGTATCGGAAAAGTTACGGAAATATCTGATACCAATGCAAACGTTGAGTATTTCTGCTCTATAGGCCAACGTCTCCAAAAAACTTTACCTTTAAGTTCGCTCTCTCAAGTTAAGCTGGAACCCCAGGCTCGATGCTATATTAAGTCCCAAACTCAGGATAAATGGATAGTGGGCAGAGTTTTTATCTGGGATGATGATACAGAAATGTATCAAATTGATTTACCAGATAAGAAAACTGCGATCGCATCTGTTGAAGACATTTACGTTCGTTGTAATCTACCAAATACAGACCCCATCCAAACTCTGGCGATGAAGGGTCACGAAACGCCCTATTTCCACGACAAAAGATTGGCTTTCGTGAAATCCTTAATTCAGCAACGCGCGGTGAGTCGCGGGATGACGGGACTGATTTCGGCAAATATTAATCTTTATCCTCACCAAGTTGAAGTAGTGCGGCGGGTACTGGAAGACCCAATTCAACGCTACTTGCTAGCAGATGAGGTGGGACTGGGAAAAACCATTGAAGCGGGTGCGATTCTGCGTCAATTTCTTCTCGATGAACCGAAAAAAAATGCGGTGGTATTAGTTCCGCAATATTTGCTCAAACAATGGCGGACTGAGTTAGAAAACAAGTTTTACATCTCCCATTTTGGCAAACGGGTAGCGGTGCTGGCGGTTGAAGATATTCATAAAATCAACCTGAAAGCGAAGATAGGCTGCTTAATTTTAGATGAAGCTCATCATATTGCAGCAATGGCAACCTCTAAGGATGCAACAGTGCGCCAGCGTTTTCAGACTTGCAAAGAACTTGCTCATAAAAGCGATCGCTTACTTTTATTATCTGCCACTCCTGTTCTCAATCACGAGCAGGATTTTCTGGCCATGTTGCACTTACTCGACCCAACAACCTATAAAATTGGCGATCTAGCAGGTTTCCGCGCCAAAGTTGAAAGCCGTCAACAAATTGGTAAACTTCTGCTTTCTTTTAAAGAAGGTGCAGAACCAGAGGTTCTCAAAAGCAACTTGCAGCAATTGCGAAACCTCTTGGCTGAGGATAAGTATTTGCTGAAGCTGGCGGATGATTTAGAAAATTGTTTACAAGCAAATTCTACTGAGCAAGAGCAAATCGTCCAAGCGATTCGCGTCCATGTCAGCGATATCTATCGACTACATCGGCGAATGCTTCGCAACCGTCGCGCTGCGGTGGAAGACGTAATATTTGACCGCAACTTTACGCCCAAAGAAGAGTACGATTTAGACGAGCGATCGCTTGATATCCACGAACTGCTCAATCAATGGCAAAGTGTTGCTCCTGATGAAAAGCAATATCAGCGAATTTTTCTGTTGTTATTTCTCGCTGCTGGTACTTGGTTAGGGATTTTAGAGCAGGTAATTACGGCGCGTTTAACTGCGAAACCTCATGCTAAACTCATCCAGGAGTTTAATGAAGATGATGTTCGCCTGTTAACTACAACGCCCAAATTCTCAGGAGAAGAAGAGATTCTCCAATCCTTACTAAAAATTATTCGTCAACCTCAAGAAGACGGACAACGGACGGAAAATTTAAAAACAGTGCTGCTGAATCAGCTAGGTACATATTTCAAAATTCCCGCAAACGTTCGGAAGAATCAAAAGGAATTCATCACGAGAATACAGCAGAGAATCAAAAGACCAATTACTGGCGATATTCTGCCCAAATTTGTTGTATTTACCAGTTTTGTGCAAACTTGTGGCGAAATTGTCCGGTATTTATCTGATACCTTTGGTGCAGAGACAATAGCCAGCCATCAATTTGGAGAATCACCAGACAAAGTTGAGGAAGGCTTAAATCGGTTCAAGAATAACCCCAACTGCTTTATTTTAGTATGCGATCGCTCTGGAGAAGAAGGGCGTAACCTCCAGTTTGCCGATTGGTTAATTCATTTTGACCTGCCTTGGTCGCCTAATCAATTAGAGCAGAGAATTGGCAGACTTGACCGCATTGGCAGCAAAATTGGCATCCAATCTAGTGCCTTGATTGGCCCCTATTTGGAAGATAGCCCTCACAATGCTTGGTATAAAGTATTAAAAGATGGGTTTGGTATTTTCCAACAATCAATTGCCAGTCTCCAGTTTTATGTTGATGAGAAACTTGCAGAATTAGAAACAGTTTTGTTTAAATCAGGTGCGGCTGGATTGTTAGAGATGGTTTCACCAATTCAAGAGCAAATTGAAGCAGAAATCGCCAAAATTAGCGAACAAAATGCTCTAGATGAAATTGATGCCAACGATGAAATTGCTACCGAGTATTTTCAAGAGCTAGATAATTACGATGCTCGTCATCTAGAAATGAAACGAGCAATTGAAGGCTGGATTTGCGACGCGCTGGGATTCAGAGGACTGAATAACCCCGATTCATCAGAGATGCGACGTTATCAACCAACAACGCGGACATTGGTTCCGATAAATGAGTTACAAAACCGTTTTGCTGAGAGTTCTTTAGACCAATTTGGTACTTATAATCGCAGAGTAGCAAACCAAAATCCTGGTGTTAAACTCTTTCGAGTTGGCGAAGGATTTATCGAAGCACTCTTGAACTATATCAACTGGGATGACCGAGGTGAAGCCTTTGCTCTCTGGCGCACTGATGCATCTTGGGATGCGAAAGAAGGGAAAGAGTGGTTCGGTTTTCAATGCAATTATGTAGTCGAGGCAAATTTAAAAATTGCCAAACAAGTTTTACTAGATAACAAACTAGATAATTCTCAATTCAAAAACTTACAGCGGCGTGTTGATGCTCTATTTCCACCAATTATAGAAACTATCTATGTTGATGGTCGCAAAGAGCCAATACGTGCTGTTGAGGATAAAGCTCTTTTAAGTATTCTGCAACGTCCATATAAAGATAAAAACAATAATCAAGGACGAGATTACAACTTAGCAAAAGAGCGCTTAGGAATTATTGACGATTTTGTTGACCCTAGTAAATGGCAAAATTTTTGCTATCAAGTGCGTAACGCTTCTTCAGAATTACTTGCCAATCGTCCCGATTTTATTGATTTATGTCAAAGTTGTGCTAAAGTAGCCGAAAAAAAATTAGCCAATAGAGTAGAACAATTGCGACTACGTTTAAATCAGCAAAGTTGGGATAACGCATTAGCTGAAGAATTGAAGATAGAAACTGCTTTAAATGCAGCCATTCTAGAGGGAATTCGCCAGCCGCTTCTGAGACTTGATTCTGTGGGTTTTATTGTAGTATCGGGGCGATCGCTTGTGCAATTTGAGTGATATGGTGTGTGATTGAATAGCTTGGGTAATTCTAATTGAGAGCTTGAGATCCCCGATTTTTTAAAGAAGTCGGGGATATTTTTGTTGTGGTGTTACTGATGACATTGCTGCAAAAATATGTACATCAGTTCTCAAGTAGATGAGGTACAAAGTGCAGGACTGTTAAAATTATGTTTTTATTGAGAATGAATAAGGTTTAGAAAAAACGCGACTATTAGGCAGGGTGTAATCCATCGCAGTATCAAAAAATTCACAAACAAAAGGAGAACCGATGACTGATAAAAAGGTCGTGCTAGTAACAGGAGCATCATCTGGATTTGGGCAATTAACTGCTCAAAAGCTTGCTCAAGAAGGTTCCTGGGTCTTCGGTACTAGTCGCAAGGAACATCCAACTGTACAAGATGTGGAAATGTTGACACTCGATGTTACCTCTGAGTCTTCAGTCCAATCATGTATCAAACAGTTGCTTGCACGGACTAATCGCATTGATTTAGTGATTAACAATGCTGGACAAATTCATGCCAGCATGATTGAAGAAACTTCTTTAGAACAAGCCAAGGAGGTTTTTGAAACTAACTTTTGGGGTGTTGTCCGAGTTAGCAATGCTGTTTTACCAGTTATGAGACAGCAGCGTAGTGGGCATATTATTAATATCAGTTCAGTGGCGGGATTGATTGGCGCACCAGGCCAAGGTTTTTACAGTGCAAGTAAGTTTGCACTCGAAGGTTATAGTGAAGCATTGAGCGTGGAACTAGACCCTTTCAATATTAAAATATCTTTAATTGAGCCTGGTTACTTTAAGACCAACTTCAACCACGCCATGTTATCATCCACATTGAATTACGCTGATTACGACAATGTACGCGATGTGATTCGCTCAACTGTTAGTCAAGCAATTGCACAAGGCGACGATCCTGAAAAAGTCGCACAGACGATTCTATTTGCTGCTCGTAGTCGGTTGCCACGATTACGCTATCGTGTTGGGAATGAGGCACAATGGTTGCCTCGCTTAAAAGCAATATTGCCAGATAACTTATTTCGATTTGGTGCGCGCAAGCGGTTGAATTTACCATAAATCATAACCAAATCGACAACGCCCGATATCATATCATGTCCGCCAAATTACCCATAATAAAAGAACCCCACCCCCAACCCCTCCCGAAAAGCGGGGAGGGGAGACAAAGCACAGCTTTGGCGGGGTGGGGTTCTTCGGGTTTAATAAGCAATCAAGCGGACATGATATCACACGCTCAAAGAAGGTGCTAAGGCTAAAGTTTTCGTCAAATCCGTAAGGAGAACGCGATCGCAAAGGTTAAACAATTCTGCCTCAGTAGAAGTATGTCGCATCAACCGTAAAAAATCACCTTCAGTGTCAACACTCAGGGCAATGTAGTTGAGAAACATTTTTAGATAGCCTATGCGCGATCGCTCTGGCATACTTGCTGCTGTGGGGGTTTGCCATAAACGATCGATATAGTTGCGTACCTCCGCTAAAGGAACGGGCGCGATCGGCTCTTTTTGCAAAGCTTGCCGAATTTGATTAAAAATCCAAGGATTCCCGATCGCCCAGCGTCCCACCATCACACCCGCCGCGCCCGTTTGAGAAAGCACTTCAACAGCAGTTGTCGCCGAGTTGATATTGCCATTAGCCAGCACTGGACAATCGACTCGTCTAACTGCTTCAGCGATCAAATCATATTTCACTGCCCCGTGGTACATATCTTTCACCGTGCGACCATGCAAAGAGAGCAAATCAATGTTGTGGCGATTGATTATATCTAGAATTTTGTAAAAATTATCTGTATTTTCAAAGCCTACACGCATTTTGACGGTCAAAGGGCGATCGCTAACTGCTTGTCGCAGTTCTCCCAAAATCCGATCCACTTTTTCCGGTAAGAGCAGCAATCCACCTCCAACATTTTTGCGATAAATTCTAGGTGCTGGACAGCCCATATTCAAGTCAACTCCAGCAATATTATAGTTGCAGAGTTCCTTTGCTGTTCTGACTAAATCTGGAATACTTTCGCCAATCATTTGCGCAAAAACGGGACGACCTGTGTCGTTTTCGGTGATGGCTGCTAAAATGCCACGATTGAGCCGTGAAGTATCATTGACGCGGAAATATTCGGTAAAAAAGTAGTCAGGGCTGCCGTAGTGGGCAATCACCTTCATAAACCAAAGGTTGGTCACATCCTGCATGGGCGCAAGAGCGGTGAGGGGTAGGTGTGGATAAAAGGATTGGGGGAGCGATACCTGGGGCATAAAGATGAAGAGCGATCGACAAAGCTCACTGTTAAGTTATAAGTAGCTAGACGTAAATGAATTAAAGTTTGTAGAGAGGACTTTAGTCCTAATTATCGTTGCTTTGAGCGATGAATCGCTCACTACAAACTAGGAGTTTATTAGTAATCTTATTCAACAATTTTTTTATCAAAACTAACTAATACCACAAGCTGCTAATTTTACAGTTAAAGCATTGGGGTAGCGCCACAGTTGAGAACCACCAATCCAAAGATGTGAGGGTAAATGACCGATTGGTGCTTTGAGACTAAAATTGAATTCCGAATTGGCAGAACTATAATTGTATATATGCCAACCAACTTGATTGCAAAAAATTCCATAGTCGCCATTGACGTTTTTGTAAATAAGTGTCTGTATGCTAAAACCAAAGCGTTTCTGACTGTAACTCACCCATAAAAGGTCAATGGTTTGCAAATCTTCACAGGGAAGTTTTTCAAGATCGCTACTAAATATATAGCTACCTTTAGGCTTTGCTAGCGCTTGACATATTAGTTCCCAAGTTTCTTTATCTGCTGATTCCCATTTTCCCTTTGCTAATAAATCACGCAAATGCGTACAATCAATAGTATTTACTGTACGATAATTAGAAAAATTTAGCAATTTCTTTGGTTGTTGCTCCAGTATCTGTAAAACTTCTGTTGCCGATTGGAAGCGTTGCGAAACGGCATTTTGTAAAAGTTTATCTAAGATTTCACAGAGGTAAACGCTAACAGTATTGAATGCTGGTAAATGTTCTTGCCATACCCAGCGATCGCTAGCAATATCGAACAAATCAAAGGGAGAAACATTGGTAAGTAAGTAAATACATGTTACACCCAAACTGTAAAGATCGCTGGCTGGCAATGTTTTTCCTCGCATTTGTTCGGGAGCGATATATTCTGGGCTACCTACTATGGTGCCTGTACGAAGTTGCTTCATGTTATTGGCGAATTTAGCAACTCCGAAATCGATTAATACCAGGTCTCCTCGACTTGAACGGCGCATAATATTTTCCGGTTTAATATCTCGGTGGATTACTTGTCGGGAATGGATAAATTGCAATGTAAGCAATAAACTTTTTAATATCTCCCAAATTTGCGGTTCTTGAAAAACGCCCTGTTTTTGTAATTCCTGGGCGAGTGTTTGTCCATCTACTAATTCTTCAACGATATAAAATTTTTGATTTTGTTCAAAGTGCGCTAGTAATTTGGGTATTTGAGAGTGTTTTAGTTCATTGAGACGAAGGGCTTCTTGATGAAATAAATTGACAGCCTTGTGCCAAATCTCAGTATTTTCCTTTTGAAAACATAGTTGTTTGAGCGCACATTTGGGTTGGTCTGGAAGATGTTCATCAATAGCTAAAAACGTTCTCCCAAAGCCACCGCTTCCAATGACCGCGAGTGGACGATATCGCTGTTTAAGTAATAATTCCTGACCACAACTATTGCAAAAACGAGAACTGTCAGAATTTTGTGGACGTAGGCAATCAATATTGGTACAGTAGCTCATACTACAGGAGTTCTATTTGTTGGAATTACTATATATAAAGTATTCCCATTACAAAAGCACTCTTACTAGTAGAAAAAACAGCGATGCTTAGGTTAGGCTACGCCTACGCACTTTGCACTTTAGAAGTTTTGGTTGGCATAGTAGCAGTGTACTGCTTGTTTCACGCGATCGCTACTTTGGTGCAACTTTGACTCTTTGAATTTTTGTCAGATACAAGAGTGCTACAAACGAATAAAAGTATCAAAAGCTACTTCACCTAACGTTTAGTTGCCTCTGCAATGCGTTCCCCAAAGCGTTATTCTCTGTTATTCTTCTAAAAGAAAATTCTTTTGCTCCAAGTCTTTCTCCTATTTATATTAACCAGGTATGTGTCTCAATGATGTAGCGATCGACCGTGCCACCCCCAGTGATGTTAGTGGAATCGTCAAGTTGGCCCAAGCCAATGACGCAGAACATGGTGGTATGTTGTTAGGTCATCTTGAACCAGAGGCTGTGATGATGACTATCTCTCAAATGCCGAGCGTTGTAGCCCGAAAAAATGGTCAAGTTGTAGGATTCTTACTCAGTTGGTCAAAGACAACTGCTAATCTACCAATTATAAAGGTGATGTTACAAACCTATCCTGGTACAAAAGATGCTTACTTATATGGCCCCATTTGTGTTGATGAAACTATGCGTGGGCAAGGTATTGCTGCAAAAATGTTTGCTAAGTTGAAAGATTTGCTACCAAAGCGGGAAGGAATACTGTTCATCAAGGCAAACAACAAAGCATCACTTCAAGCACATCAAAAGATGGGTATGTGCAAGATGGCAGAGTTCATCTATGAAGGCACTGAATTTTTGATATTCGCGTATAATAGCTAATACCATTTTAGATTTTGGATTTTAGATTTTGGATTGGGAATTGCCTTGGTGCGTCTGGCTTGGTGTGAATCCATGTGTCGCAATCATTTTTCAAAATGGTATAACTAATTGATAGGTTCTCTTTGAAATTAAATTGAGTAGCTAATCTGGATCGTTTAGTTATTTACTACTTGCTTAATCTGGAACGTGACAAAAGTTAGTGATGGGAGAGCGACAAGGCTCTAAGCCTTAGCTGACTAACATGATTCGGCTCAATTTGAGTGGCGTTCAACTACTAAACATTCATTTTGGACTCTGGTAAGCATATTGTTAAAAGCAGGAGTATAAGAACCATCTTTATCAACAACCCTACGAAGAGTATACTCACCAGCCCGAGAAAGTCCGCCAAACCAAATATTCTTTCTGTGCCAAATATCTCCATTGAGATAATTTTTGTCTTGGGACATTGTGAAACTGACAATCGATTTTGGAACTGATATTCCTAGAAAAATAGGTGTGACTTGAGCTTGTTGCAAAGTTTCATCTTCAAACTGAATTTTGTAACTTATTCTAAACCATTGAATTGAACGTAGTAATATCCAGCCAGCAATCGAGTCATGAAAAGTCCATTGTAACGGAGCGAAGATCGGTAAAAGCAAAGTCCTATTCTGTATATCCCATTCTAAATTGTACATAGTAATGCAAGTATCTGGCAGTGGATTGCCATCCATAAAAAACACACCTTTAAGGACAGATGGTAAGTTTGTTTCTCTAATTGGAATCATCCAGGTTGCAATATTATTAAGTTGCTTCTTTTCAATTAATTCAGCCATATAATTTGTAATTACTTCCTTTCGGCTAAAAGAATACCTAAATTTTTAACAAACCGAGTCAGAGAAAAGATGAGTAATCTGGCGCTAGAAAAAGAGTAAAATCAACTCAAAAATCCAGAACAATTACCAAATTGTAATTCCGCATAAGAAGTAGGGTTTCACTAGATGTGCATTGGTGTCAACTTAACGTGAAAGCCAGCATATAACAAGCTTTTAGATATTGTCTCGTTGTCTCGTTGTCTCGTTGTCTCGTTCCCAGTCTCCGACTGGGAATGCCGTCCTAGAGGCTCCGCCTCCCTTGCTGGCGGCAGCAGCCCAATTGAAGTGCATTTCTAGCTAGAGGCTAGAAACGAGGTTTTAAAGGAGTTTCAGCTTAAGTTGACACTAATGACAGCTGTGTGTCCCTACTGGAAGTCCCTTACTCACAGTCGTTGAGCAAAACCTTGTAGTACTAAATTATTAGGAGTAACGGCAGTCACTTTTTCAAAATCCCATTTGACTTCTGTAATTGAGTCCCATTGATAGTTGTGGAACAGATGTAAACAGAAAATTTTGATAAAGCCAATTGATAAAGATTTACCAGGACAGGCTCGTTCATGCTCTTCGCCATTCCAAGATAAGATATCTGAAAAATTCCGTGTTAGGTCAAAATCATCTGGATTTTGGTATCTATTGGCATCCCGATTAGCTGTAAGAATAGAGCCAAGCAAGCGAGTACCTTTTTGGAATGGACATTTTTGTTTTCCAATCTCAACTTCACCTGCTTCAGTGGTGAGTTGGCTAACAAATCGCACAGGTGGATAGAGACGAGCCGTTTCTAAAATCACCTGATTGAGAAGTGTTAACTTTTCTAGAGCGTCTGAGTCTAAAGTTTTCTTACCATTCCAGACTGCATTCACTTCTGACACTACATCATTTCTGAGAGTATTATCTAAGCAAAGAACACCAATCACAGATCCTAAAAGCGCACTTGTGCCGGCAGTTCCGGCGATATGAATCATATCGAAAAGGGTATTAGCAATTTGGTGTTCGTTCAACTGATACTGAGCGCCTGTTTCAAAGTAAGATGCCCATTTAGGTGATTGTTTATATCGCTTAGTTAAATATTGACGATGCCGAATTTTTGGCGCTGTTAATATTGCCAGCAGATACTTGCTGATAAAATTAGGCAAGGATGCAAGAGCCAAACCTTTAATATAACTATCGGATGCTGTGATTTCTTCCTCAGATAAAGATATCTGAAAAACTAGTTGGTGCAAACTCGACAGCATGATTTTTGGTAAATCATTGCCGATGTGTAATTTGCCTTGTTTAGCAGCTTCTAATAGCCTTTGCTCAACTAGATTCCCTAAAAAGTCTATCTGCCCTGACGGTTCTGGTAAAGCTTGTAAGATTACAGTACGTAGTCCTGTGTGTTCGTTACCATTTGTTCCCAAGCTCAGAGGATTATCCAGCAAGTAGCTTGGAGCTAATATTCTGATGATGCCTAAATCATTTCCTCGCAGTTGCGGTTGGGTTTGCATTAGTTCTCTCACCTGCGAGTGAGAGGAATGCATAATTGCTTGGTCTACTGCAAAATACTTGTCTCCAATATTATCCTTACGGATGTAAAGAAAGTCTCGCCATGCATTGAGCATGATTGACGCATCCATGTAATAAAAAATCAAGCGGAGAAACTTGCCGATCGCAGTATCATAACCTACTTTGGCTAGTATAGGTGCAAGCCAAAGCTGGCGATCGTGACCTTTGAGGACTTTATCTTTAAGTGTCATAGTATTTATTTTGGGTCATTTGTCATTTGTCATTGGTCATTGGTCACTTGTACTGAGCGAAGCCGAAGTATTGGTCATTTGTCCCTAATTCAGATATTGATGCTCTGAGGAATTTTAGAAGGAAGTAGATACTCATAGGGTGGACGGTGTAAATTACGTTGCTTGATGGTGTCTTCTACCTGTTGAAGATTACTCTGGAATGCTTGTAGCAATGGTTTTACTTTTTGGTCTGTAAAGTATCCTTGCTGATAATCGCCCAGCTTGTTATAGTACACAGACCCCAACAAGCTGAGTAGGTTGTATTGCCGTTGCGCTTGATCTAAGGGGGGGAGCAAATTGAGGTAGTCTTGCTCAGTAACTTCTCTTTTGAGAGTTGAGGCTGGTAAATAACCTGCCAATGGTATGGCTGCGGCGTAGCCCATAAAATCTTTTTGCGGAAAGTTAACCGCAGCGTGTTGGGCGCTGGCAGTGAAAATAATCAGCGTAGTGGCATCAATCAGGTAATTGAGCGTTTTGATGCCTCCATCTTCGCCAAAATCGGGGATACGACCACCATCGTAAGCTGGGATTTCGGCTGCCCACGCTTGCAAGGCTGTATCTTTCTGAATGTCTTCATCGGTAGGGTAGTAAAGGTTCAGGTAGTCTGAAACCCATTGATGAATTGCATTCCAGACTAGTAGAGCATCATCTCGGTAAGGATAAATAGGCAAGAGGTTGGGATCGTCTACACCACGCTGTTGAAATTGCTTAGGTAAGATGGCGCTGTTAAAACCATAGCTTTGCAAGGCTAGCACTGCTAAAACGCGAGAGTTATCGATTGATGATGAGAGTAATCTATCGACACCACCGCCTGGAGCTATGAGAATCCGTTGAGCGGCATCGTTAATTGCTAAAGTACTGTCAAAATGCGGGTGTAGCAGAATTCTTAGGGGATGGGTGAGTGGCAGTTGTCTGGCAGTGGCGATCGCAAAAGCACCAATTAACAAGTGAGTTCTTGCTAGATGAGTAACAGCTTCGTGGTAGTTGGCATCTGCTATTTGGACTATTGTTTTGGCAAAAAGCCAAGCGTATTTACCGGAGTTAGGGGTAACAATTGGATAATCTGGGCCTGGGGTTTGACCGCATTGAATGGCTATCGGACGCAATAAACGGGTGGGGTCTGAGCCTTTGGGTAAGGCAAACAATGCTAGGGGAGCATAGAGATATTTTTGCTCGTGTGGGAATGTACCGTTGACCGCACCATCTAAAATTTTATAGTCAGCTAAGTAAAGTCTGCCTTCAAGTCCGGCTGCTGCTAATGAATCGTCCGTTCCCATCACGCCTTGGTAATGTTCGTCTGTGACTGGGAAGCGATCGCCTAAAGTAGTTACTCGCGCGATCGTGACGGGATTGTAGCCACCCACTCGCATATAGGCAAATACTTCATCTTCTTGGTAAGTTTTGGCGATCGCTGGCACACCAATCACTTGAAACAAATTTTCGTAGTCTTTGAGACTGGTTGCATGTCCTGTCGGCTGTCCTTCGTATAGAAGGTTAATTATCCTATTTAGGGCATCTCTGAGGATCACAAGTCCGTTTTCTTTCAAAATAGAATAAAAAAGATCGTCGAGTTCTCTAACATCCTTAGAGATGCCTTTGAGTAAAAACTGAGGGATAATTTGCAAGATTCTTGCCAGAATACTGATTTTTACTGGTACTGCTCCCTTGAGCAAGGCTTCTAAAATAAACTTTTCGACATCATCACGAATCGATTTAGAACCTTGATTGCCTCTGTTGACAATCAAGGTATTAATAAACACAATTCGTAACTGCTGGGCTAATAAAAAATACCAGTTCGTGGTGAACTCTTCGGCAATAGAAAGCCGATCTAGCATTGCAATTGATGGAATATGGATGTAGTTATATTGATACTCTTGTCTAGCTATATCTAAAGTATGAGTACTTGATGAACTGATTAAATTTTCTGGTGATGAAGCAGTCATTGACTCTACTTATGTTTAGTACGGGGAACTTTAATAGTTTAAGATAAATAGGTTTGATTTACCTAAACGTATTATCGCAATCATTTTTAAAATTACAATTTTTCTAAATAAATTTTCTCGATTTTATCAACTCTTGAACCACGCACTAAATGTTTTAGGACTTACGCAAACTCTACGAACTATTGGCGTTCTTCTCTACGAGACGCTTCTCTTTCAGAGACGCTAAAGTGAACGCGAAGGCGTTTTGGTGGTTCGATAAATTAAGCTTTTTGGCTATTTTTGCGTAAGTCCTGTGTTTAAAAAACTTGCAAGAAATATTTAGCAATACAAATAATATTTGCCAAAATTTAGAAACAATTCTCCAAGAAAACTTTCGGACTAAAGTCTTGTGTTGCAGTTGACATTTGAACTACTGAAACGAGAGCGGGAATACAACTATCAGATTTTTTCTCTGCTGCCGATGTCTCCAATGCTTCCTCTACTTACACAACGATAAAATATTTTTCTATTACCTTCCCTCTATCAAAAATCTATCTCTACTTCACTGCTTTTATCCTTCAAGAGTTAGAAGCAACGAATTTTGCTCCATGCAAAGCTATGAAAGAAAGTTCTCATATTGCGGTCAAAGGATAAATTTGTGGATATTAGCAGACGAAATTTATTGAAGGTAGTTTCTGCTTCTGGTTTAGGTGGAGCCGGGGTATTTGCTTTACAAGGTTTAACCAAACAGGTTTTAGCACAAAATCAGTCTACCCCACTCCAGAGTAAAAAAGGGGAAATGCTCTACAGGCAACTAGGACGCACCAAAGAACAAATATCTGTAATTGGTCTAGGTGGTCATCATATTGGTAGACCAAAAGATGAACAAGAGGGTATTAATCTGATCCGTACTGCTCTCGATCGCGGGATTAATTTTATGGACAATTGCTGGGATTACCATAATGGAGGTAGCGAAATCCGCATGGGTAAAGCTCTGCAAAATGGTTATCGTCAAAAAGCTTTTCTGATGACTAAAATCGACGGTCGCACAAAGGCGGCGGCTGCTCAACAAATTAATGAATCTTTAAAACGTTTGCAAACAGACCACATTGATTTGTTGCAGCATCATGAAGTTATTCGCATGGAAGACCCAGACCGGATTTTTGCCCCTGGTGGTGCGATGGAAGCAGTTGTGGAAGCACAAAAAGCTGGCAAGATTCGCTACATAGGCTTTACTGGACACAAAGACCCATTAGTACACCTGAGAATGTTGGAAGTTGCCAATCAAAACAACTTTCGTTTTGATACAGTGCAGATGCCGTTAAATGTTATGGATGCCCATTTCCGCAGTTTTGAGAGACAAGTTTTACCCAGACTGGTTCAAGACGGAATTGCTGTACTGGGGATGAAATCAATGGGCGACCAAAACATTCTCAAAAGCAATGTGGTCAAACCTATCGAATGTCTGCATTACGCGATGAATTTACCAACTTCAACGGTGATTACAGGCATTGAAAGTATGCCCATCTTAAACCAGGCTTTCGAGGCAGTACGTACTTTTACACCCATGAGCCAGGAACAAGTTAAAGCATTACTGAATCGGACTCGCCAAGCTGCTCTCAAAGGTCAGTATGAACTGTTTAAAACCACTAGCCAATTTGATAGTACAGCCAAAAATCCTGAATGGTTAGGATAAGTTTTTGCTAGGGCCGTGTTTGAAAACTAAGGTTCACAGCAAACAACCGTATATCTTGCTGTGGGCCCAAAACTGGCAGAGCAGCTGCAAAATCCAGAACTAAGTGCAGTTTTGCGTAAAAGCGTAGCGTTTTTAATGCAGGGGGATAAATTATAATACCCGGAAAGTGACAGAAGAGGGATATCTCAAAGAGGCGATGCCTGCGGCGGGCTGCGCCTACGCTCCTCACAGTTCACCTCGCCAACCCAATAGGCTCAAGACTATAGAACCCATTTGACATCTTAGGAAGAACCCGCAAGCCTCTTAATCATTAGCCTGATGAAGCAGAGGTTGAGTTTGGCAGTGGCACTAGCTAGAGTTCGTTCAAAGTTTTTCACCAGAATTTTACAACGCTCCATCCAAGCATTGGAGCGCTCGATCACCCATCTGGCTACTGCTGGAACAAATCCAGATTTTCCTTGTGCTGCTTTTTCTTGTTGTGAGGGTTTAGTAGAAAGTTGAAACTGTATTTTGGTCATGATCTCTGGGTAAATCCGCTCTAGTTCCTGAGTCAAGTATAGGACTTACGCATTGACAGAATCATGATTATGTGTATTAAAGTCCAACTTCTG
>NZ_JAVRCD010000061.1:0-48279 GCF_034530895.1 Nostoc sp. DedQUE08 | reverse complement strand
TTCAGGGAAGTGAGTTGTTGCAGGCGGGCGATCGCTTCTGGCAGTGTCGTTAATTTGTTGTGGCTTAAATTCAGGGAAGTGAGTTGTTGCAGGCGGGCGATCGCTTCTGGCAGTGTCGTTAATTTGTTGACGCTTAAATACAGGGTGGTGAGTTGTTGCAGGCGGGCGATTGCTTCTGGCAATCTCGTTAATTGGTTGTAACTTAAATTCAGGGTGGTGAGTTGTTGTAGGCGGGCGATCGCTTCTGGTAGTCTCGTTAATTGGTTGCCGCTTAAATTCAAAACCTCCAACCATTCCAGTTCAAACACCTCAGCAGGAATTTCTGTTAATTTTTCCTCGTCATTAATAAGCCAATCATTGCTTAAATCTAATTCTTTAAGCTTTTTCTTTTTCGCTTCTCGGATTTTTTCAAGGTAACTTTGAGGCGTGTTTGCCATACTGAGGTTCAGCTGTCAACGAAAGTTATATATAATGCCCCTGATTCGCTGCACAATTTTGCAACTACTTATATTTTGCACTAATCCCAACAACCACCACAGGTTTTAGTCGATTTGAGTGGCTTTGGCTATTGGTTCTTAGAACTTCGAGTTTCAGGCGATCGCGGCTACTAATTGAGAATGCTACAAGATATCAAAGCAATTTACTATCTTGTGTAACACTACATGAGCGCTAATAATTTTTACGGAATCTAAAAATAATTTATGATTACCAATGGCTCAGATTAGCTTGTAAACGAGTCTTTAATACTCATTAATGGGGCTATGAACTCCGTTAATGAGTCTTTAATACTCGCCGATGAGTCTTTGATACTCGCCGATGAGTCTTTGATACTCGCGGACGAGTCTTTGATACTCACCGATGAGTCTTTGATACTCGCCGATGAGTCTTTGATACTCGCCGATGAGTCTTTGATACTCGCGGACGAGTCTTTGATACTCTTTTACTTTTTTAGCCCTTGTTTACGCGACTTCTCCAGCCCGAAAAATCTGTTCAGCAGTTAAATTCAACTCTGGGAACGCTGGCGACTGAATATGGTCATTTCCCCTAAATTGTCTAACCTGATACTCACCTTCAATTAGTTGGTAAATCGAGATAGTTGGTTGTTTAGGATTGCCAATAAACCGCCTACCACCTAAACCTAGATAATCTACAATCCAATATTCAGGAATACCCAAAGATTCGTAATCTTCTAACTTCAAAGCATAATCATCACTCCAGTTGGTTGAAACAACTTCTACAACCAACTTGACGGAACTACCCCGCGTAATGATAGATTCTTTTTGACAACGAGGCTCATCCATAACAGCTTGTCTATCAAGAACGATTACATCTGGTTCATAACCTGAATCAGTGTTAACTGACTTGATAAGGCATTCTTTAGGGATAAACCAAGGAATAGACAAACGGGTGATTTCAATAAACAAAGAACCATTGATAAACCCGGCTATCTCTGAGTGTTTCCCTGTTGGCTTAGGCATTTCAACAATTACCCCATCATGTAGTTCATAATGCCTGTCTGAAGATTCGGGATACCAGGCGATAAATTCATCAAATGTTACTTGTTTGGCTAAGGCTTGAGTCATACTTTGCCCTCTTTATGTCAAATTTGACCCCTCTCCAAACCTCTCCCCGACACGGAGAGAGGCTTAATCAGCGAACTGAGGTTAAACTTTCGCCGCCGCAGCACTTGGTAAACTCACTTTCAATCGTTTAAACATCGCTTCTCGTGCTTGTGTAGCGAGGCTATCGTCAAAAGATTTTAAGGTAATTTCCTGTTGATACTTTAGCCGCAGCGCTGTTTGAATTAACCAATCTGCAACAAAAGGATTTTTCGGTAACAAAGGGCCGTGAGAATAAGTAGCGATCGCATTCTGATAAAATGCTCCTTCTGTCCCATCTTCACCATTATTTCCCAAACCGTACACCACGCGCCCCAATGCTTCTACTTTCCCCAGTTTGGTGCGTCCGCCGTGATTTTCAAAGCCTACCAAATACGGTGTGCTACCTGTCATCTCTTTTAAATCTCGCGCTAGACGTGAGGCTGTCACTTCAATTACCAAGTTCCCAATACAGCGTTTAGTATTTTCACCAGGATGCACGGAAACTAAATCGAGTATTCCCAAACCATCAATTCGTTGTCCCAAGCCTGGTTCATAATAATGTCCCAGTAATTGAGGTGAACCACAAGTAAATACTCCTGGTGTGCCATTTTCGATTTTGTCGCGCATTGCATCAGCTTTCGTACCTTGCAAATCACGCATGACAATTTCTTGCTGACGATCTTGTGCGCCACCACCCACGATTACATCGACAGTTTTAATATCTGCGGCTGTGGAATTTTGATCCAGGGGTAACACTTTAACATCGTATCCCCGCCACTCGGCGCGACGTTCTATAGTAATTACATTACCGCGATCGCCATAAGTACTCATCAGCGTCGGATAAAGCCAACCAATTGTTAATTCCAAATTTTGAGAACTCATAAATTTAGGGAATGGGGAATAGGGACTGGGGACTGGGGACTAGGGACTGGGGATGGTGGGGCCCCCTCTGGGGATAAGGGGTAATGGGGACTGGGGGAGATGAGGAAGCAGAGAGTAATAAAGAATATCTCCTCTACTCCTTTGCACCTCTGTATGTATGCCTTTTCCCAATACCCAGTCCCCAGTCCCCAATTTCCCAGTCCCCAATTTAAAGAATTTTACGACCAGTAAGTACTTCTCGCACTTCTAGCATGGCTGAGTAGGTGGGTAGAATATGCAGAGTTTCATTCTCTGGTGTATGCTCTAATGCAGTAGCGATCGCTTGTCGCAAATCTTCTTCCACTATTAAATTTAAGTTACTCTCAGGGGACTTTTGGCTGTAACGTAGACGTAGTGCCATATCGTAGACGCGATCGCCACTCACTACTAAAGTCCCGCCGCGTTCGACTAGTTTCTCGGTATCCACGTCCCAAATCCAGGATACATCAGTGCCATCGGGCGTGCGATCGTTCAATACCAGCAGTGTGGTTTTATCTGTGCTTTGAGTAACTACGCGAATGGTTTCATTCGTTCCCACAGGATTTTTTGATAACAATATTCGCACTCGTTTACCGTTAATTACTAAATCTTCAGCCCGACCAAAAGCAGCTTGGAAGTTGTTAATAGTATCTCTGATTGTTGCTTCATCAATTCCTAATTCAATAGCCGCAGTTGCAGCCGCCAAAGTATTATATTTATTGTATAAACCAACTAGAATTTGCGACCATTCACTACTTTCGAGAGTCGGTTTACTTTTACTAAAACCACACTTAGGACAAGTAAAATCTCCCAAATGAGACAAATAAACACCCTTGTAATCTAGGGAATGTCCACATTTTGGACAATAAATAGAATCAACAGCGTGAGGAATAGCTTCTAGATAATGTTCTGGTTCATTCAAGCCAAAGAATAACACCCGTTGAGGTAACTGCTGACCAAGGTTAGATAAAGTTGGGTCATCAGCATTAGGAATTACCACCGTTTCTACTGGTAGGGTAGAAATAACTTTTGTCCAACGCTTACTAATTGTATCTACTTCGCCGTACCTATCGAGTTGGTCGCGGAACAAGTTTAAACAGAGAATGATTCGCGGCTGGAGTGGCGCTAATACTTTCGGTACAATATTTTCGTCAACTTCTAAAATGGCGTAATCAGTATTTAGCGTACCTAGTAAGTTGGTGCTTTCCAACAGCGCTGTCATCAGGCCATTTTCTAGATTTGCACCTGTAGAATTATGAGTGACACGAAAACCCTTGCGTTCTAGGATTGTGCATAAAAGCAGCGCTGTAGTGGTTTTGCCGTTAGTACCAGCAATTAAAATCACTCCGTTTTTAACTTGCTGACTCAATAATTGTAAAAGTCTGGGTTCAATGCGACGAGCAATCGAGCCTGGTAATACACTAGCAGCACCCAGACGGAGCGATCGCACTATAAAGGTCACACTCTTTGCCACTGACACCGCGAAACCCAATCGCAGTCTATCTATGAATTGTATTTTGTTTCCCACATCTGTACCCTAGTCTTCTGGCGGTTGTTAATTAAAAGTGCAAATTTAATCTTGTGAGTTTAGCGAATCCTGGCTAAAAAAGCCAGTATTCGCAATTTTAGATTTTGGATTGTTGCGCTACTTTACCTCTGTTTTGACTTCTGCGTAGCGATACCAGCCACTTGCGAGAGATAATCTCAGTAGGCGTTATCTTAAAAAATAGTGCGTGGGCGTAATTACATATCCAGCCCAGTTGGTCAAATTCAGCACAAACTCACAACAAGTAGTAGCTTGCAAGGTTCCTTTTGATGAATAGCACAAAGTTTCTTTTTTTACATAAACAAATTACTGGCTGGCAAAGGTGGTTGTCCAAATGCCTGTTGTTGCTTGTAAGTCTTTTCATTATAAGTATGCAACCTGCATCTGCTGGTCTGAATAATGATTTATATGATGGCAACATCTTTGTCGTTTATGCTGGCAATGGTTCATTGGTTCCTCCCAGACAGACACTAGCACAGACTTTAGCGGAACATAAACCCGTATTTTTGGCTTTTTATCTGGATGATAGTAGCGATTCCAAAAGATATGCCATTTCCATTTCACGGGTACAGGAATTCTACGGTCGGGTAGCAGAGATTATGCCGATTAATGTAGATACTATCCCGCAGAAAGAGACCTACGACCCAACTGAACCAGGATATTACTATGCTGGAAGCGTTCCTCAAGTAGTGGTGTTAAATAAGTCAGGTGAAGTAGTTTTGAATAAAAAGGGTCAAGTACCTTTTGAAGATATAGACGATGAATTTCGTAAAATCTTTGATTTATTACCACGCACTGAAACAGCACAGCTAAAGCGGCGAGCTTTTAACGAGTTTAGTAGTGAGTTAGCTAAGTAACCTATGGGGTAGACCAATTTGGTCTACCCTAATTTTTAGTTATATCTGTTACTACATTGCCGCCGATGTCAAAGGATAATGATTAGAAAGTTAATCTATAGTCTATAAGTCCGTAACAACTGATTAATGACTAATGACCAATGACCAATGACTAAATAGAGTGTATTCTGATGTCAAAGGTTTACACCACTCAGGAACTAATTCAAATTTTGGCAGCCGAACGCCAAGCTTGCCTGAAAGGAAAACGCTTAAAGTTAGAAATAAAAGTCTCTGGCAATCCTGTAATTGACCAGTTTATCAGAACTGATGGGTTGCAACAGTTTACTGCCTATCAAGATTTCAAAACTGCAATTCACGACTATCAGAGAGAAAATCGAGTTTCTGGTATTATTTGGCGGGAAATGACAGTTAAAGGAAAAAACTTGCATTATCCCGAAATAGATAGTGAGTTAATTGCCCTCAATGGTGACTTAGAGATATTAAAAGCCGCTAAAAATTCCATCGTAGAATTTTGGTATGAAGTCTCTATGGGGATGGATTTATATTTGAGTTTCAATAATAGTAAACAATACCAACAAATTGTCACCTCTGATGTAGAGAGAATTGTTCAGAGAACAGAGTGGGCAAGTTTATGTAAGTGGGAAAATTCTAGCTTTTTGGAAATGATTTTGCAGCTAGGATGGGGTAAACCAGAAGAAGCTTATTATAAACGAGGAAGACCGCGATCGGGTAGTGAATATATTCATGCAGTCAATCCCGGAAATCGCCCTATTGGTTGATTGATGTTGAGTAGGAATACTAAAACCCATGACAAAATGACGGACAGAATTGCGACATAATTGTGTTTACTTTGCTTTCTCAATAAGGCACTCTATCTGTAACAGAAATTTTACCTGTACAGATAAGTAGTAACAAGAAAGTACGTAATGTAATCAAGCGACTGGAAGCTGATGGTTGGTATCTTGATAGAACTAAAGGTAGTCATCGACAGTTCAAACATCCTGATAAACCCGGTGTGGTTACAGTTCCAGGTAAATTGTCTGACGACTTAGCCCCTGGTACTCTCAGTAGTATTTGGAGGCAAGCACAGTTATAAGGAGAACCGCAATGCAGTATGTAGTGGTGATTGAAAAGGCTGAAGGTAATTACTCTGCTTATGTCCCTGATTTACCAGGTTGTGTCGCTGTGGGTGAAACTTTAGAAGAAGTCAAGCAGATGATTGCAGAAGCTATTGAATTTCATATTGAAGGGATGCTAGAAGATGGTTTACCTATTCCTAAACCTACAAGCATCGCTCATGAGGTTGAAGTTGCAAACTATAGCAAAATCTAATTATAGAAAACTACTAAATTAGTACCAAATAATCTTTCTAATATTTTGTCAAATTAGTTTTGAGAGTTTGTAGTAAGGACTTTAGTGCTTAGAAAACAAGGACTAAAGTCCTTACTACGAACTTGTAAACAAACAATGCTTATCGACCTTGAACTATGGACTCTTGACTAGAGTTTTCAAGTTCTGGAAGTTCTACTCTAGCGGGTTTCCAACCACCTGCCCAAGCAAGGCATAGATGACGGAAGCGATCGCCCCGCACCTCAAAATTCGGGTACTGGTCGAAACTCGCACAAGCCGGAGATAGCAACACCACAGGCGCTTGATACTGCTTGGCTAATTCTGCCGACTTGGGAATTGCCCTTTCCATAGTTTCCACAATATGGTAGTTATGATACCCCACCTCTCGGAGACGTTTGGCAAATGCGGGTGCAGCCGAACCAATCAATAACACAGCAGCAGCTTTGGTTTGAATTTGTGCTAACCAAGCAGTATCATCACCTGCTTTAGCTTCTCCACCAGCAATTAAAATCGCTGGACTGTTAACAGATGCTAAACCTACTTCAGCCGCATCGTAATTAGTAGCTTTGCTATCGTTAATGAAATCAATACCTTCCCATGTGCAGATATGCTCCAGACGATGGGCAACACCAGGAAATTCCCGAACTGCACGCGCGATCGCATCACGATTAATTCCCGCTAATCTTGCTGTTGCTACTGCCATCAACAGATTTTGCTGGTTATGTTCTCCCACCATTCGCAAACTAGATACTTTCACAATCGGTTCTGGTGCCGAGGTTGCAGTCAATTTTTCCACAACCCAGCCGTCTTCGATGTAAAAGCCTTTTTCGCTAATCAGAAAATCTTTTCCTCTGACACTTGTCCAATAGGCATCAGGCCAAGCACTTAAACCTAACTGGCTCAAGTACGCATCATCGCCATTGAACACTTGCAACTCGGACTGACGCAATAGCTTGGCTTTGATGTTGTAATAGTTCTCTAAAGTCTTATGGCGACTAAGATGATCCGGTGTAAAAGTCGTCCAAACACCGATCCGGGGAGCAAGAGAACTCGAAGATTCTATTTGATAGCTGCTAACTTCCGCAATCACCCAATCGAGTGAAGAGTGAGGAGTTAGGAGTGAGGAGTTAGGAGTGAAGAGTGAGGAATTATCAAATGCCTCCGCTGCTTCCCCTGCTCCCTGCTCCCTGCTCCCTGCTCCCTGAGATAGGGCAACTTCACAAGCGGCGTAGCCAATATTACCGCAGGCGGGTGCATTTAATTCTGCTGCTTGGAAAATGGCAGAAATTAAAGCTGTGGTAGTAGTTTTGCCATTAGTGCCAGTAATTCCTACCCAAGGTAGCGATTGTAAATTTCGCCATGCGAGTTCCATTTCCCCAATGGTTTCAATACCTAATTGGCGTGCCTCAACTAATACGGGAATATCCCAAGGCACGCCAGGACTAACGACTATTAATTGCGGTAAATTAGCACCATTCAATTCTAGGGATTGTCCTAGTTTAACGGTTATTTGCTCGGCAGCGAGTTCTTGTTGTTGTTCTAGGAGGGTTTCGGAGGTGTTGCGATCGCTCAGCTCTACCTCCCAACCTTCCCGTTTCAACAATCTCGCCGCAGCAACACCGGACTTTCCCAATCCAATAACATGAGCTTTGGACATAGATTGCAGCAGAGTCCCTGGTTAAGCACTCCCTATAGTAGCCTTTCTTGGCAAAAATTACACAAGTTTTTGTTGACCTACGCTACAGATTTTTGACGATCGCACCGAAGTCAGCTAAAACACGGGCATGATTGCGAACTAATCCGAGCAGATGTAACCGATTACGCTTGATTTCTGGATCGGAGTCCATAACTAAAACGCTATCTGGCCCATCAAAGAAGTTACTAACTGCCGGAGCAATTTTTGTGAGTGCTGCTACTAATAGTTGATAATTTCGTGTCTGCTGTGCTGCTTGAGTTTGTGGTACTGATTCGATTAGTGCATTATACAAAGCGTCTTCAGAGGGCTTTTGGAATAATTCTTGACGAACTACGGTTGTCGGTTCTAGCTGTTTTGTATCCAAATCACCTTGAGCGGCTAATCGTGTGGAACGGTTAACGGTTTCGTAGATGTTATCTAAGGTACTGTCGTTGCGGATTTGTTGTAAGTACAAGGCGCGATCGCGGACATCCAATAAATCTTTTAACGTCCGTTCTGTGTATTCTGGGTCATTTTCTCCCAAAACTGCATTTACTAAGTCGTAATCAATCTGTTTTTCTTCTTGTAGTAAAGTACGGATGCGTTGCAAGAAAAACTCTTGTAATGCTGTGGTTAATAATGCCTGGTCTTTATGATATTTTGCTGCAAAGTCCGTGGCTATTTGTGCCAATAAATTATCTAAATTTATCGGTAAATTATCAAACCAAGCAATTTTCATTACAGCATTAGCCGCACGGCGTAAGGCGAAGGGATCGGATGAACCGGAAGGAATTAAACCTAAACCAAAGATACTCACTAAAGTATCTAATCTATCTGCCAAACCAACAATTTTACCCGTGAGTGTTTCCGGTAAAACATCACCGGCTCCCTTTGGCAAATAATGTTGATAAATTGCCTTTGCTACTTCGGCATCTTCATCACTGGCTAAGGCATATTTTTCTCCCATAATGCCTTGCAATTCGGGGAATTCATACACCATTTGAGTGACTAAATCTGCTTTACATAATAAAGCAGCACGTTGGATTCTTTGGCTTTGACTTTCCGCTAATTCTAATTGGCTGCTAATTTGCTCGGCGATTTTAACTATTCTATCTACCTTGGCACGCACCGAACCCAATTCTTCTTGGAAGGTGACTTTTTCCAATTGCGGTAAAAAGCTTTCTAATGGTTTAGTTAAATCAGCTTCGTAGAAAAATCTCCCATCAGCTAATCTGGCACGAATTACCCTTTCATTTCCGACGGCAACAATATCTGATTTTTTGGGATCGGCGTTAGAAATGGTGATGAAGTTGGGCAATAATTCTTGCTCAAAACTCCCTGGTTTGAATACAGGAAAATAACGTTGATGAGTAACCATGACTTCCGTAATTACCTCAGTTGGTAATTCCAAAAATTCTGGTTCAAATTTACCAACAACTGCGGAAGGATATTCTACAAGGTTGGTTACTTCCGCTAACAAATCGGGGTAAATTACTGTATACCCGCCTAAATTCTCTGCAACTGCATTTACTTGCTCTTTAATCAGATTTACCCGTTCTTCTGGGTCAACGGTGACATAAGCAGACTTGAGGGCGGTAACATAATCAGTCGCTTGGGCAATTGTCACAGGTTCAGGATGCAAAACCCGATGACCTTGGGAAATGCGATCGCTCTGAATAGTTTTAGAACCATTTACTAATTCTAAAGGCAGCACCGTCTCATCTAACAAAGCTACCAGCCAACGAATTGGTCGAGAAAACCTGGCATCCCCATTCCCCCAACGCATCAACCGCTTACCTTCTAAACCCCAAATCCACTGGGGAACAAGTTCTGTCAAAATTTCCGCCACAGGACGACCGGGAATTCTTTTTTGTACAAAGACAAATTCCCCTTTGTCAGTGGGGCGAACAGACAGCGCATCTAGTTCCACACCTTGCTTTTTGGCAAAGCCTGCTGCTGCTGCTGTTGGCTGACCATCTTTAAAGGCGGCTTGGGCGGGGGGCCCTTTAATTTCTTCTTCTCGATCTGGTTGCTGCGATGGTAGACCTTTAATCAATACCGCCAGCCGCCGGGGAGTACCGTATATCTGGACACTTTCGCCCTTGAGACTGTTTGTTTCCAGGCTTTGGGGAATGCGTTCCTGCCATTGCACTAAAGCATCACTGAGAAAACTTGCAGGTAGTTCTTCTGTACCAACTTCTAATAGAAACCCAGGCATATAACACTGTTTTCAACTTTGCGTAGCTCAACTTTATCAGTTATTCTCAGGCGATCGCTCGTGATTTTTAGCTGAATCGGTCATCGAAGAGAATAAAGGGAAAACCTCATAGTTAAAAATTCTAAATTCAACCAACATTAAAGATATTTTGTCTGCGGTACGCTATGCAAATAGACGAGGATTTTAACCCCTAATGTTAGAAGATCCCCCAGACTAACTGGGCTACGTAAAAACGCAGGGATTTCAAACCCTTTAATTTCGATAAATAAGGAATGGAAGTTAAGCTACGGTGGATTGCATAGAAAGAAGCGTAGACGCAGAGGAGTTTGTTGTCAGACATCACTATAGACTTGACATTTTATGCAAAACTTTATAAAACAAGTGCTTCTCTTCATAGATTCATTACATTACATACCGTATTTTATGCGGTATTTACGGATATATATTTCTATCGTAAGCTTAGTCTTGATTGATGCATTGATATATGCATCATGAGAATCAATTTTGGAGTTATGACCATGAAAAATATTCTCGCCCAAATTACTGCGATCGCAGCAACCAGTGTTGCGATCGCTACTAGTGCTAACAACCCAGCCCAAGCTATTGAATTAAACTTTAATTGGCAAGGTAATGCTGGTTACTCAGCAACAGGTTCATTTAGCTACGACGAAACTACAGCACCAACAATCATTTCAGAACTTGGTAGTGGAGCCACCAACTTTTTACAATCCTTGAATGTCTCCTTCTTAGACCCATCTAAAAATCTTCTGGGAACCTATAATACCGTTAGTGGTGGAGTATCAGAATCTAATTTCTTCGCTTTCAATTTTAATACTTCCACTCAGACATTATTTGGCCCCTTTGATGTCGCCGGAGGAACGGGTGTAATTGGAGAATATTTCTTTCAAGGAACGGTTGGCGACTCTTTGCAATTACGTCAGGATGTCGATCAACAAGGAACGTCAACAACACTAGATCAAAATTCTGGCTTTATTCAAGTATCCAAAGTTCCAGAGCCTGCTTCTTTGTTGGGTTTGCTAGCATTTGCTGGTTTGGGTATAGCTTCAACTCTAAAGAAAAAGCAAGCCTTTTACTAGAAATTAGGGCTTTCTAGTCAGAGCTTGCCAAATTTACTGAATCTCTATTCTAGCCCTACTAGTTCAGTTAACTAGTAGGGTTATCATATAACCTCATTAAAAATATGAGTGAAATTAATTTTACTTTTACCTCAGCATTTATTACTCAGCACTCAACACTGTTTTAGTCAGCGCCTTTGAACTACTCAAAAAGTGGGATTCTCCTCAATTAATACAATACTGGTGACTTGGTTAAAAATACTTCATGTGCCAGTTGAAAAGGCGGAATGAGGGTTATATGCATAACAGTGGATATAATGTTACAATTCCTCCAGTGTAAATTTAGGCATTGATTCGTAAATAAAGAGACCAACTCTTGTCATAATCATCAGAAAATAAAGTCTATATTTATCAATAATATCACCTGTTTATACAAAGTCATATTTTGATTTTTAAGTGTTTTATGCCTGACAAAAATTATCTTTTGAAAACTATAAAGAAAATTTATAAGCAATGTTTAACACCTTTTTTTTAATTAAACAATTTAACCAGTCAAAATACAGCATTTGTAAATAAATGAGGTAAGAAAAAACAGAGAGAAAAACCAGATATAAACAGTTTCTACCTCTGCTTCCTGCCTCTAAACCTATAGCTTTATGCAAAAGAAAACGTTGTAAGCAATAAAAATAGCAGCCCCTACTGGCTATTAATAAGTAATTTGCTCGTCTCATGCTGTATTCACAAAATTCACAAATAGTTCATGCATATTCTGATTTATTCCTACAACTATCATCCAGAGCCAATTGGAATTGCTCCGTTAATGACTGAATTGGCAGAAGGGTTAGTAAAGCGAGGTCATAAAGTGCGAGTGATTACGGGAATGCCCAACTATCCTCAGCGCGAAATTTACGATGGGTATCAAAATAAATGGTATCTTACGGAACAAAAAAATGGCGTTACAATTGCGCGAAGTTACGTGCGAATTAAGTCTAAACCTAACCTCGTAGATCGCCTGTTACTGGAGTTGAGCTTTGTTTTCACGAGCTTACCCCAAGCCTTTAAAGGTGGGCGACCAGATGTGATTATCTTAACAGTTCCGCCGCTACTAGGTACATTGCCAGCAACAACATTGGGCTGGTTATACAACTGCCCAGTAGTTCTAAATGTGCAAGATATTTTACCAGAAGCTGCTGTGCGTATCGGGCTATTAAAAAACAAGTGGATGATCCGAACTCTTGCAGCTTTAGAGAAATTTGCATATCGGACTGCACACACTATTAGTGTGATCGCTGATGGGTTTCGTGAGAATTTAGTAAATAAGGGAGTACCTGTTAATAAAATCGTTTGTATTCCCAATTGGGTAAATGTAAATTTCATTCGCCCGTTACCGAAACAGAGCAACTCTTGGATATCTAACCACCAATTAGATGGGAAATTTGTAGTACTTTATTCAGGCAACATTGCTCTAACGCAAGGTTTAGAGACAGTAATCGAAGCAGCCGTTTGTTTACGTCATATCAAGGATATTGTCTTTGTCATTGTTGGCGAATCAAGAGCATTGCAAAGATTGCAGGAATATTGTTTATCAAAGGGAGCAGATAATGTTTTGCTACTACCATTACAGCCGCGAGAAAAACTACCTGAAATGCTAGCGGCTTCTGATGTTGGGCTAATTGTGCAAAAGCACAATGTGATTTCGTTCAATATGCCTTCAAAAATACCACTTTTGTTGGCGAGTGGTCGCCCAATTGTGGGTTCAGTTCCCGCCACTGGTACTGCTGCTAAAGCCATCGAACTCAGTGGTGGTGGGATAGTTGTTGAACCAGAATCGCCCCAAGCAATGGCTGCTGCGGTGCGTAATTTATATGCTAATCCGGCTCTAATGACGAAGCTAGGTAACACAGGAAGACAATTTGCCGAAGAAAACTATTCCTTAGAGCAAGCGCTCGATCGGTATGAGTGGCTTTTTTCTCATATTGTTACCAACCGAAAATCAACTGTGGGGATTTTACCAAAATTCGATTCTAAGAAATCAGTTGTGGATGGTTGAAGGGGATTGAGGATTTCTCACTCGTTAGCTACACAAATAAAACCCCGATTGGAATAAATTAAATCACCCGAATGGGTGATTTAAAGATCAACCGGTCAGGTGAACTAACTGTAGGAAGTTGAGACTGCTCAAAAATAGGAATCTAGAGAACACTAATTGATTGCACGTCGTTCTCGGTGAGGATAACTTGATGATTAATAAAGCTGAATTAATCAGCGTAGGCGTAGCCCGCCGTACCATAGGGGGAAGCAAGCTAGGCGTTGGCAAAGCCTCTCGTAAAGAAGTGTCTTCTAGAGAAGGCATCGCCCCAGACTTTTTTCTTCCCTAAGATCAGTATTCAGTACTACTCAAGAGGGATAAACTCATCTATAAATAATACTAATCTCGTTTGCTATGTGGTTATAATGCAAGCAAGCGCTTGCAAACACTCATAGAAAACATTACCATCAAGTACGGCACAAACTTATGCACCCTTGATCTAATCAGCAACTAAGGTATTTGCAACGACAGGTTTAATCACAGCGACAACGCGAGAAATTACTCGTGTTGCTGCGGTCAATGAGGTAACTTTATTTCGTCATTTACATAACTACAAAAGCAACTGCTAACTTGCTCTAATTACCAAAACGATGCCTTCTCTACAAGACGCACTCGCGTTCGGCGGGCTACGCCTACGCTTTACAGGCAGAAGCTTTAGCTGCAACAACATCAACCGTGCTTTAGCTTAGAGAGAAAGCACTGTGTTTATACTGACTACCAAAAAACTATAAATTACACTTTAAGAAATTGAACGGAGTTAAGTAATGTACAAATCAACCATAATGTGCTGAACAAAATTCCTTGATTTTAGGTGCTAGACATCGTGAGCGATCGCCCAAATACCAAAACATATTTTTCACCAACCTAGAGAAAAAAGGGCTAAAAAACTATTCAAAATAATGCTTTTTTAGCGAAAAGTAGATTGCCCAAGTCTAAATCCACAAGACGAGAAAACGAAGATGTCCCATTCTGAGTTCCCTGACTCTCCCTTACCCATTGAAATAGAACAGCCTGCTGTTACTGATTCTAGTCAAGAGTCGCAACAATTGCCAGAGCGATCGCCTAAACCACCTCAAAAACGTCGTTGGCCCCTACTATTAGGAATCGTTTTATTAATTGCAGGTGTAGGTTTTGGTTGGCGCTGGTGGCAAACTAGTAATGCTAGCAATGCACCTGCGGCTGGGGCAAATGCCGGTCAACCTAGAGCAGTTCCAGTCAAGCTAGCGACAGTGAAAACTGAAACCGTTCAAGACAGTTCGGAGTTTATTGGCTCCTTAGAAGCTCCACGTTCAGTAATCATCAAGCCACAGGTTGAAGGGCGAATTACCGAGATTTTCATCCAAGAGGGCAACCGCGTTCAACAAGGACAAGTCATTATTAGTCTGCAAAGTGATAATGTCCAAGCTCAATTATTACAAGCTAGAGGCACACTGCAAGAAGCCCAAGCAAAGCTTGCTGAACTTCAAGCAGGTACGCGACAAGAAGAAATTGCCCAAGCCAGAGCGCAGTTAGCTCAAGCCCAAGCTCGCTTTAGAGATGCTCAATCGGGATCGCAACCAGAAGAAATTGCTCAGGCTGAGGCTCAAATTCAGTCAGCTAAATCTGATGTGGAACTAGCACAGTCACGCGCCAAACGATATGCACAATTGAGAAAAGAGGGCGCAGTTTCCCAAGATACCTTAGAAGGATATGTCAAAGAACAGCAAAGTGCTGAAGCTGCTCTGGTCGTAGCCCAGAAACGCCTAGACCAACTCCGCCAAAGCAGAAGATCGAGTATCAACGAGCTAGGTGGTGCTTTGGAACAACAAAAACAAAACTTAAGGCAACTAGAAAATGGTTCCCGCCCAGAAGAAATTGCCCAAGCGCGATCGCAAGTAACTCAAGCAGCTGCCCAAGTTCAAGCGGCCCAAGTCCAATTGCAATACACAAAAGTTCTAGCACCTTTCACTGGCATTGTTGGTGATATTCCAGCAAAAGTGGGAGATTATGTACAAAAAGCCGATCAACTCACTACACTAACTAGAAACGACTCTTTAGAACTGAATATTTCCGTTCCCGTAGCCGAAGCCAGAAAGTTGCGCTTGGGTTTACCTGTGCAAATGCTGGATGTCCAAGACAAACCCATAGCAAGGGGTAAGGTGAGTTTTATCTCCCCAAATGCTAGTTCCGATTCGCAGACAGTTTTGGTAAAAGCCAACTTTGGCAATTCGAGAAATCGACTGCTTAATCTTCAATCAGTGCAAACCAAAGTGATCTGGAACGAACGTCCGGGAATCTTAATTCCAGTTACAGCAGTATCTCGCTTGGGTGGAGAGACTTTTGTATTTGTAGCTGAAGCGCCAACAGAAAAGAACGCTGAACCAACAGAAAAAAAAGCTGAAGCACCAGCAGAAAAGAAAGCTGGAGCGCCATCTTTAGTTGCTCAACAAAAACCTGTGAAATTGGGAGTTATTGAGGGGAATAATTATCAAGTTATCGAAGGACTAAAAGCTGGAGACAAAATTGTTGTTTCCGGTATTCTCAACCTAACTAATGGCGCTCCCATTACTCCTGAAAAAGAAGAAGTTGGTAGCCAGAAGCCTTAGCTGAAGAGGGAACGATGAAGGCACGGGGGCAGAGGAGCAGAGGAGCAGGGGGGAAATAACCAATGCCCAATGTCCCTATGCCCCATGCCCAATGCCAAATACCAAATACCCAAAGCCCAATTTTTAAACTATGTTTGTTGACTTCTTTATTAAGCGGCCAATTTTTGCGTCGGTATGTGCGATCGTCATCCTTTTAACAGGATTAATTAGTATTCCCTCACTACCGATCGCTAGATTCCCAGAAATTAGTCCCACCCAAATCACTGTAACTTCCAACTATAGCGGAGCTAGTGCAGAAGTCGTAGAAAGCGGAGTGACAAATATCTTAGAAAGGCAAATCAACGGGGTTGAGGGACTAAGATATCTCACTTCTAGCAGCAGTAACGATGGTACTAGTACCATTACAGCCACCTTCGATTCATCGCGTGATAAAGATATTGCAGCTGTGGATGTGCAAAATCGTGTATCTGTTGCCCAGCCACAACTACCAGACTCTGTGCAACGCACGGGAGTACGAGTATCAAAAGAATCTAGTAACATCCTCTTAGCGATTGGTTTATTCGCTGAAAATAAAGAGTACGACAATACATTCTTAAGTAACTATGCCGACCTTTACTTAGCAGATGCCTTAAAAAGAGTCAAAGGTGTGAGCAACGTTCAAATTTTTGGCGAACGCCGCTATGCAATGCGCCTGTGGTTAGATCCAACTCGCCTTGCCAATCGGGGGCTAACAACTCAGGATGTAGCGAATGCTTTATCTGAACAAAACTTGCAAGTTGGTGCAGGGAGAATTGGACAAGAACCTGCTCCTGAAGGACAAAGGTATCAACTTGATGTGCGTGCTGCTAGCCGATTAGCAGAACCATCAGAATTTGAAGAAATTGTCCTCAAAACTGGAGATGATAACACATTAGTCAAGCTCAAAGATGTCGGTAGAGCAGAACTGGGTGCAGAAAACTACAGTTCATTTCTAAGATTTCGTGGTAACGATGCTGTCGGTTTAGGGATTTATCAGATTCCTGGTAGTAATGCCTTGGATGTAGCCAAGGGAGTCAAAGCCGAAATTGCGCGATTGGCTCCAAGTTTTCCTCCAGGCATGAAATATCAGGTAGCTTTTGACACAACCATGTTTGTCGAAGAGTCGATGGCAGAAGTGCTTAAAAGCCTGATTGAATCGGTGGTGCTGGTTGTAATTGTAATTTTTGTGTTTTTGCAGGACTGGCGAACTACCTTAATTCCCGCAATTACTATTCCGCTTTCCTTCATTGGGATATTTGGCTTCGTCAAAGTTTTTAACTTTTCAATTAATAGTTTGACTTTGTTTGGTCTGACTTTAGCATCAGGGATGGTGGTAGATGATGCGATCATTGTAGTAGAGCAAATCAGCCGCTTTATTCAGGATAGAGGTATAAATCCTCGCCGAGCCGCTAGTGAATCAATGGCGGAACTATTTGGCGCGGTGATTGCCACTTCATTAGTGTTGATGGCGGTATTTGTACCAGTGGCGTTCTTTCCGGGAACCACAGGCGCACTTTATCGGCAATTTGCGCTAACGATCGCCTTTTCCATTGCGATTTCGACTTTTTTGGCTTTGACTCTGATACCTTCTTTGTGTGGGGTGTTGTTGCGTCAAGGACAAAGACCTTCAGGCTGGCTGGGTTGGATTTTTGGGCAGATAAATCGCTTTCTTGACTGGGTACAGCATAGTTATAAGCGATCGCTTACCTTTCTAGCACGCATCAAAGGTATTGTAATTGGGTTGTTTATTGTTTCCTTGGGAATGACTGCTTGGCTGTACATGACAGTACCGACAGCTTTTCTACCCGATGAAGACGAAGGTTACTTTATCACAATTATCCAAGGGCCGCAAGGCGTATCGCTGCAATATACCAGCGATGTGATTGCACAGGTAGAAAAAGAAATTCTGAAAATTCCTGAAGTAGTGGGGACTTTTGCGATCGGAGGATTTGGTTTTAGTGGTAGCACCGCCAATAGCGGCATCATATTTACCACTTTAAAATCATGGGATGAGCGCTCAAAACCCGATCAATCAGTACAGGCGATTATTGGCAGCTTGCAAGGGAAGTTGATGGCAATCCCAGAAGCCAGAGTTTTCCCTGTGAACCCCCCAGCAATTCAGGGTTTAGGCAACTTTGGCGGCTTCGTCTTTCAACTGCAAGACCGCAGAGGTAACAGTGGCTTAGAAAATTTGGTGCAGTCGATGGGTAAGTTGCTAGGTAAAGCTAATCAAACACCAGGATTACAAGCTGTATTTAGCACCTTTGCCGCAGATACACCACAATTGCTTGTGGAAGTAGACCGCAATAAAGCCAAATCATTGCAAGTTTCCATAGATGATGTCTTCAGTACTTTACAAACTGCTTTGGGATCGCAATATGTAAATGATTTCAATCTCCAGCAGCGCAATTACCGGGTGTATATCCAGGCAGATCAACAGCATCGTTCCAACCCAAAAGATATTGATAAACTGTACGTTCGTTCTCAAAAGAATCAAATGATTCCTTTAAGTAACTTAGTCACAGTTACTTCGACTGTGGGAGCGCAAACGATAAATCACTACAATCTGTTCCGCTCAATTGAAATTAATGGTGCCGCCGCCCCTGGCTCTAGTTCTGGAGACGCAATTAAAGCAATGGAACAAGTTGCTAAAGAAGTTTTACCAGCAGGTTATGGCTATGAATGGTCAGGGACTGCATTAGAAGAAATAGATTCTGGCGGTTTAGCACCCCTGATCTTTGGATTAGGATTGGTATTTGTATTTTTGGTACTAGCTGCTCAATACGAAAACTACATTGACCCCTTTATCATTCTGTTATCAGTTCCCTTAGCTATCTTTGGAGCGCTTGTAGCTCAATCGTTACGGGGTTTTTCTAATGATGTTTACTGTCAAATTGGTCTAGTAATGTTGATTGGTTTAGCTAGTAAAAACGCTATTTTAATTGTGGAGTTTGCTAACCAATTGCGAGATCAAGGTCTTTCAATGACTAAAGCTGTAATTGAAGCTTCACAAGAACGGTTACGTCCAATTTTGATGACTGCTTTTGCTACTCTTCTAGGAATTTTTCCCTTGGCTAATTCCACGGGTGCCGGCGCAGGAAGTCGCCAATCTTTGGGAACAGCAGTATTTGGTGGGATGTTAATCGCTACTTTCTTGAGTTTGTTTGTCGTCCCAATTTTGTATATCGTCATTAAGACGATAACAGAGCGATTTATCAAACCAAATCGGCATCAAGAAATAACAGTTGAAGCTGCGTCATTGAATGGTAACACTGCTATATATTCAACAAAATCTGAGGATTGAGTATTTCTCGTTATCGATTGAAGCAAATCAATTTAGAGTTAAATTAGCGGCTGATGTCCTTGTATTAAGTTTATATACAACTAGCGATCGCTAAATAAATCTAGATATCTGCTATAGCACACCTTATTCTGAAGATGAATGGAACCTCTTACAAATCAAACGAATTAAACAGCTAGAGAAAAAATTGAATTTGTAGACCGATTGCAAAAATTCCACAACGCCCTCAAAACCATGTGGGCATAATGACAAACCAGAATGTACAGTACAAATGTACGCTGAAATCAAGACAATGGTAACAATAGCAGTCAATCCCTATCTCGATGGCAATTTTGCTCCAGTTCATGAAGAAATCACCACCGACAAATTGCCAGTTATCGGTGAATTACCCCTTGACCTATCAGGGATGTTTGTGCGCAATGGCCCTAACCCTCAATGGACGCCTATCGGTCAATATCATTGGTTTGATGGGGATGGGATGTTGCATGGTGTGCAAATTAGCAACGGCATAGCCACTTATCGTAACCGCTACGTCCAGACTTTTGGATGGAAAAAAGAACGAGAAGCAGGTAAAGCTATCTGGACTGGGTTGTTAGAACCACCACAAATGGATAACCCCCACGGTCGCTACAAAAATACTGCCAATACTGCCTTAGTGTGGCACGCTGGTCAAATGTTGGCGCTAAACGAGGGGGGTAAACCTCACGCCATCAAGCTGCCTGAATTAGAAACCATTGGCGAATATAGCTACAATGGCAAGCTGGTTTCTGCCTTCACAGCCCATCCCAAAGTAGACCCAGTTACAGGGGAAATGATCTTCTTTGGCTATTCTCTGTTTGCACCACCGTATGTGCAATATAGTGTGGTCTCAGCACAAGGCGAACTGTTGCGGACGGTGCCAATTGAACTGCCAATAGGCGTGATGATGCACGATTTTGCCATCACTGAAAACTACACAATTTTCATGGATTTGCCGCTGACTTTTAACCTAGAGCGATCGCAACGGGGAGAACCCGTAATGATGTTTGAGCGCGATCGCCCTAGTCGCTTTGGCATTGTACCACGTCATGGTGACAACAGTAATATCCGCTGGTTTGAAAGTCCTGCTTGCTACGTCTTCCATACCCTCAACGCTTACGAAGAGGGAGACGAAGTAGTGCTAATTGCCTGTCGTATGAGTTCTACAACTGTTTTGAGTTCTGATGATTCGCAACCCGATCCAAACGCAAATATTCCCCGTTTGCATCGCTGGCGATTTAACCTTAGCACGGGGACAGTACGTGAAGAAATGTTGGATGATGTAGCTTCCGAATTTCCCCGCGTCAACGAAAATCGATTGGGGCGACAAAACCGATATGGCTACACTAACAAAGCAGCAAATAGTCCCGTACCTTTATTTGATGGTATCATTAAATACGACTTCAGCAATGGAAAATCCCAAATACATGAATTTGGGCAGGGGCGCTATAACGGTGAAACTGTGTTTGCGCCGCGTCCTGATGCAACGGCTGAGGATGATGGTTGGCTGATGACTTTCGTCCATGATGAGGGTTCAGATACTTCAGAATTAGTAGTAGTGAATGCCCAAGATATAACAGCTGAACCTGTAGCGCGGGTGATAATTCCTCAGCGAGTGCCTTATGGCTTTCATGGCGCTTGGTTTGCTGCAAAATAGCTAAATGGGCGGTTAGAAACCTTGTTTACACAGACAAAACCCGCTTAGGCGGGTTTCAAATTCTTTGAGTCAGCGCAGGCGGACTTGGCTTGTGTAACCACGATTTCTAATCGCCAGGTTATCCCTAATACCTTGGATTAAGAGTTATTGGTGTAAATAATTGGTCTTTCAAGACGCGATAAATCGAGTTCTGGGCTTATATGAACTCCCCCACAAATTATTTTTCCCTATATCCGCCAGCGTAGTCAATCACGCAGATTGTTCTGTATGATTTGTGAGTTCCATAAGCAACACCAGAGACTTTAAAAGCACCATTAAAAATGTTTTTTCGATGGCCGCGATCGCTCACACCATCATCAATAATTAACTGCATGACGATATCTTGAGCGCTGTTTGGCCCATAACTGATATTTTCACCTGCGGTTGTTTGCCATTTACCATAGCGGTTGATGCGAGTAAAAGGGTTGCTACCATCACTACCATCATGACCTATAGCACCTTTTGGGCCTTGGTCTTTTACGTGATCTTTTGCTCCTAAAGACATACCCTTAGATGCACTCAAGGCTCCTACAGGACGTGCTGATTTGAGAAATGCGATCGCTTCATCAACTGCTTTGACTCCTTCTTGAGTTCGTAGATAAGTATTATTAGAAATTTTGACTCGGTTCCCCTCAAAGCGCTTCCTATAGTTTTCCAGAACCGGGAGGTATGCTTTAGGATTTGTTCTTACCTTATTTGTTTCAACAATTACCTGTTGTTCCAATGGTGAAAGGTAACTCGCCTTTGCTAATAAAATTGGACTAGTTTGTTTAACTACTGCTGGGTTAGAGTTGGCTACAGACGGGTTAGATTGAAGTAGTTGATTTGAGCACCCCAATATCAAGGTAATTGGCAAAAATACCCAAAAATTCATGCGACGCATCGATTACCTCACAATTTTTCTATGGATTAATTTAGTGAATTAGAAGAAATAAGAATTTTCAACGCACAGATAAGTCTGTATACGCTTCTGCCGTTAGAAACGATATCAGGGCTTAAGTAAATTTGCTAAAGAAAGCGCAGATTAACGCGCTAATAATATTGATAAAGTTGCGATTGCCTTTGTTCCTAAAGTGTTACAATCCATCACTTAACACCTGTTGTAACATTGAAAACACTAAAACGTAAATAATAACAAAAATTTTTTTACACTTTCAAAAACCAGCGTTGCCGATACATCAGAAAACCAACAGCCCACCACAACAACACGGTGACTAAGGCAAATAACAGGGAACCATTCAGCACACCCGCCCAAGATGCGAAAAAATTCTGGTAAATCCAATTGTAGGTACTAGGAGCGTCTTTGCCGGTGCCAATAGTGGTTTTGACTAAAATTTTAATTAACAAAACCGATGCAACGAAAAGAGCGATCGCATTTAAGCCCATAATTTCAAAAGGTTTACTCCAGCGACGCATCAGCCGTACTTCGATAAGTTCATAACAAGCTGCTAGTAATAATAACGCCCAACCTGTTGTAAATACTACATAAGAACTTGTCCACAGCTTTTTGTTAATTGGGAATGTCCACCCCCATGTCCAACCGATAATTAAGCAACCGACTCCAAATAATCCTAAACCGATACTTGTACGTGACTGTACAGGTTGACTGCGTATCCATTGACCTGTGAAGTAGCCAGCAAGGACGCTTACTATCGCGGGAATAGTGCTGAAAAGTCCTTCTGGATCTCCCATAAAGTTGAAACCATCACCTTTGTATAAATGTGCTTTGGGAATAATCAGGCGATCGACATAAGCACCGAAATTACCTTCTCGCGTCAAAACTCCCGCACCATGCTCCGGTACTGCTACATACATCATCGTTAGCCAGTAGCCAATGAGTAGCACTGCTGCTAGTATCCATCGGCCTTTGCGCGGAAGGTTGAGAACAGCTAGGGAAGCCAGCAGATAGGTAAGGCTGATCCGCTGCAACACTCCCATAATGCGGATACTACTCAAATCAAAAGTCCAAATACCTTGATTCCAAAAGCCATTTAGTAGTAATCCCAAGGCAAAGAGAATAGCGGCGCGCCGCAATATCCGCCAGTAAACAGCTGAGGTTGGTTTATTGCCTTCGCTGTATTTTGACAGCGAGAAAGTCATCGCTACACCGACAATGAAGAGAAAGAAGGGAAATACCAAGTCCGTTGGTGTGCAGCCGTGCCAATCGGCGTGAGCTAAGGGAGGATATACATCATCTGCGACACCCGCCATATTAACGAGAATCATTCCAGCGATGGTAATGCCGCGAAAAACATCCAGTGAAGTCAGGCGCATAAGCGGAATTTTATGTTAGATGAGTATCTAAAGTACTCCGCTTGATGCGGGTAAGCAAGCAAAATTTATAGGTTTACTTACCAAATATAGTTTTTGATCAAGGTTCCTGCCCATACTATTTTGTATGAAAGAAGTACGCGATCGCACCCAGACCACAGTTTTAGTTTAGCTATTCAAAAAGGATTGGTAGTACTAGAACTGTTAATAAAGCTAGATATACTCAAATTTCAATCAATCTATCTATCGTTATTTAAGTGAAAATGCAGTTGTATTGTCATTAGACTTAGTATAAATTGCTATAAACAAAAGCTGTGACTAAAAAACAGCTAACTTTATTCAAGGCGTGCTTGCTTATATAACAACTAAAAATATTGCGGTTTTGTCTCATTAGATAAAAGGTTTAATTACCAATTTCATGTGGGAATGAAAGCGAATGCAGAGTCATTCACTTTCTATTTTGTTATGCACGCTAACTATTACTAAGCTAAAACTATTAAATTATATTTAAGGAATAATTATGATAAAAATACCAGAAAATCATCACCCTAAAAGCATAAATAAGTCTACTATCAAATTAATAGATGGAAGCACAAATATTGTTTTTATAGATCCAAAAGTTATAGATTACCAAAGCTTAATAGCTGGTATCACACTCGGCAGTGAAGTTGTTATTCTTGATGCCAATAGAGACGGTTTAGCACAAATTACCGAGTTTCTAGCAAAACGTGAATCCAATTCAGTTCAATCAATTCACATTGTTTCCCACGGAAGTGTGGGGAGTTTACAACTAGGGTCAATTAACTTCAACCTTAGCAATCTGGATAGCTACAAAAATCAGTTACAAAAGTGGACAAGTGCTTTAACTGATAAAGCTGACATTCTACTTTATGGCTGTGATATAGCCAGTGGTGAAGGCACAAAATTTGTACAGCAGATTAGCCAAATTACTGGAGCAGATGTTGCCGCTTCTACTGACAAAACCGGAAGTACAGCTTTAGGTGGCGACTGGGATTTAGAAGTGAAGACAGGGAAAATCGAGGCTTTCCTAGCATTTCAACCGAAAGCTATACAGGCTTACCAATCTATTTTGCCGGCTAGTTTTACTGGCACATACTCTCAAAACTTCAACACAATAGCTAGTTCTGGAACATCTATTACTTGGACTAATGATTCAACCATTTTGGGCTGGTATGCCACAAGAACAAATTACATCACTGGTACTGGCAGTAATAACACAGGTGGATTGTACAGTTTTGGTAGTGCTAATAATGCAGAACGGGCACTTGGTTCTGTAGCTTCTGGTACTACAGGGACTATTTATTATGGGTTGCGCCTCCAAAACAACACAGGTTCAACAATTACTAACTTGCAAGTAGGTTACACGGGTGAGCAATGGCGTAATAGTGGTAATACATCGCCGCAACAGCTGAAATTTAGTTATCAAACTGGGTCAACTCTCACAAGTTTGACAACAGGAACATGGACATCTGTCACATCGCTAGATTTCACTGGGCCAATTGCAACTGCAACCGCAGGTGCCATAGATGGCAATCAAAGTGTCAATCGAATTGTCATAGCACCTGTAATATTTAACCTACCTACCCCAATCGCTAACGGTGAAGAGATTATATTACGTTGGGAAGACATAGATGATGGAAGCAACGATCATGGTTTAGCGATTGACGATGTATCTGTCAAACTAAATAACACTACTTATGTAGTAACTAACACCAATGATAGCGGTGCTGGCTCGTTGAGGCAAGCTATTATCAATGCCAATAACGATCCAGGGATTGAGACAATCCTCTTTGATACGACTGGGATATTTGGTGATGTTACCCCCGACACTATTACCCTCACTTCTGGGGAATTAAATGTTACCGAAGGAGTTATAATTCAAGGAACTGGAGCTAATAAACTCGTCATTAGTGGTAACAATGCCTCCCGTATTTTTAATGCCAGTGCATCCCTCTTAATTGATGGGTTACATATAGCTGGGGGAAATGCAGGAAATAACAATGGTGGCGGCATTTACAGTACCAATAGTGTCACAGTCAGCAATAGCATCATTTCTGGCAACACCGCCAACAGTAGCGGCGGTGGCATTTATAGCACTAGTGTCACGGTCAGCAATAGCATCATTTCTGGCAACACCGCTAACAGTAACGGTGGTGGTATCTACAGTACCACTAGTGCGACAGTCAGCAATAGTACTCTTTCTGGCAACACCGCCAGCAACAGGGGCGGCGGCATCTACAGTAGCAATACCACTATTAGCAATAGTACTTTTTCCGGTAACACTGCCAACGATAACGGCGGTGGTATTTTCAGCAGTACTCTTCTCACCATAAGCAATAGCACTATTTCTAGCAATACAGCAAAAAATTCTGGTGGTGGCATCTACACCAGCAATGCCACGGTGAGTAATAGCACTATTTTTGAGAACACTGCTGATAGTGATAACAATGGCACAGGTAATGGTGGCGGCATTTTTAGGTCTGGCGGTACGGTAAGCATCAGCAATAGCATCATTGCTAGCAATATTGACCGAGGTAATCAAGGGCCAGATATCTCTGGGATCAACTTCAATGGTAATGCTTACAACCTAATTGGCAATCTTGCTGGTAAATCATCCGGGACTCTAGGCACGGGTACAGATATTATTAACCCCAATCCCGGACTCAAACCGCTAGGAGATTACGGTGGTTCTACACAAACTCATGCTCTATACTTTAGCAGCCCTGCCAGGAATGGTGGCGATCCCGCTTACAGTGGTGGCTTAACTACGGATCAGCGCGGCACGGATTTTAACCGAATTGAAAGCGGGAGAATTGACATTGGAGCATTTGAATATGTGCTTCCAAAAGTCAACTTTGGTGCTGCTACGTACAATACAACAGAAGATAGTACCGCCACTACAGTAACTATTTCTGTTACCTTAGATGCCTCTCCTGAAACCGCTGTCACAGTTCCTATTGTCGTCAAAAACAATAGCACAGCTACTAATGGCAACGATTACACTTTTTCCCCCGCTATCATCTCCTTTACTGCTGGGGCAACAGGCGCAAATTTAACACAGCTAATCACTTTTACTATAAACCCAGACGATTTACCTGAGAATGTAGAAACAGTTGTACTCAACTTCGGCACGCTAACAGGTGCTGATTTAGGGACAATAACTGAAACTACTCTAAATATTGCTGCTAATGATGCGATTCAATATGCAATTTCTACTCCTACCTCGACTTTAACTGAAGGTAATAGCGGTACTCAAGCTGTTACCTTCACGGTTACTCGCAGTGGTGGTATTGGCGTGGCTAGTACTGTAAATTATGCTTTTAACGGTGCGGCAACTTTTGGCAGTGACTATAACAATATTCAAGTTACCGGTGGAGGAACTGCTACATCTGGAACTTTAAGCTTCGCTGTTGGGGAAACCACAAAGACAATTACAGCTAATGTTTTGGGTGACAACACATTTGAACTCAATGAAGACATTACTATTATTCTGAGTAACCCCAGCCTCATAACTGGAGCGCCAAATTCTACAATTACTAACAGTTCGGCTACAGTAAACATCATCAACGATGATAGCCAACCAACTATCAGCATCTCAGATGTCTCTGTTACTGAAGGCAACACAGGTGCAACAACTAACGCTAACTTCACTATCAGTCTTTCTAACCCTAGTTCTCAACAGATTACTGTAAATTACAACACCAGTGATGGCACTGCTCAAGTTTCTGACTCTGATTACAATTCAGCTTCTGGAACTATTACTTTCAATCCTGGCGAAACCAGTAAAACCCTTAACATTGGTGTTGTAGGCGATAACAAATTTGAAACCGACGAGGCATTTTCTGTCAATCTTTTAGGTGCGACAAATGCCACGATCGCAGATAATTTAGCAGTTGCTACCATCATCAATGATGATAACCAACCAACTATCAGCATCTCGGATGTTTCAGTCTCTGAAGGTAATACAGGCACAACAACTAATGCCAACTTTGTTGTCACTCTCTCCAATGCCAGTTATCAGCAGATTACTGTAAATTACAACACGAGTGATGGCACTGCTCAAGTTGCTGACTCTGATTACAACTCTGCTTCTGGAACTATTACTTTCAATCCTGGGGAAACTAGCAAAGTTATTAGCATTGGTGTTATTGGTGATAACAAAACTGAAACCAACGAGACATTTTCTGTTAATCTTTTGGGTGCGACAAATGCCGCGATCGCAGATAGTTTAGCAGTTGGTAGCATCATTGATGATGACAACCAACCAACTATCAGTATCTCAGATGTCTCAGTTACCGAAGGCAATACAGGCACAACAACTAATGCCAACTTTACTATCAGTCTTTCTAATCCTAGTTCTCAGCAGATTACTGTAAATTACAATACGAGTGATGGCACTGCTCAAATTGGTGACTCTGATTACAATTCGGCTTTAGGGACGATTACTTTCAATCCTGGTGAAACGAGCAAAGTTATTAGTATTGGCGTCGTCGGCGACAACCAAACTGAAACTGATGAGACATTCTCTGTCAATCTTTCGGCTGCAACAAATGCCGCGATCGCAGATAGTTTAGGAGTTGGTACTATTCTCAACGATGATAACCAACCAACTATCAGCATCTCGGATATCTCTGTTGCTGAAGGCAACACAGGCACAACAACTAACGCTAACTTCACTATCAGTCTTTCTAATCCTAGTTCTCAACAGATTACTGTAAATTACAACACGAATGATGGTACTGCTAATGCTGCTGACTCTGATTACAATTCGGCTTTAGGGACGATTACTTTCAATCCTGGTGAAACCAGTAAAACCCTTAGTATTGGTGTTGTAGGCGATAACAAATTTGAAACTGATGAGACATTTTCCGTCAATCTTTTGGGTGCGACAAATGCTGCGATCGCAGATAGCTTAGGAGTTGGTACTATTATCAACGATGATAATCAACCAACTATCAGTATCTCAGATATCTCAGTCTCTGAAGGCAATACAGGCACAACAACTAATGCCAACTTTGTTGTCACTCTCTCCAATGCCAGTTATCAGCAGATTACTGTAAATTACAACACGAGTGATGGCACTGCTCAAATTTCTGACTCTGATTACAATTCTGATTCAGGAACAATTATTTTTGCTCCTGGTGAAACTAGCAAAACTCTTAGCATTGGTGTTTTAGGCGATAACCAAAGTGAAGCCAACGAGACATTTTCTGTTAATCTTTCAGGCGCGACAAATGGCACGATCGCAGATAGTTTAGGAGTAGCTACCATCATTGATGATGACAACCCAACAACTGTCAGTATCTCGGATGTCTCAATTGCTGAAGGTAACACAGGCACAACAACTAATGCTAACTTTATCGTCACTCTCTCCGCAGCGAGTTTACAGCAGGTTACTGTAAATTACAACACTAGTGATGGCACTGCTAAAGTTTCTGACTCTGATTACAACCCTGCTTCCGGGACAATCGTTTTCAATCCTGGCGAAACCACCAAAACTATTGCTATTGGTGTCATCGGTGATAACAAAGCTGAAACTAACGAGACATTTTCCGTCAATCTCTTCGGTGCTACAAACACCACGATTACTGATAGCTTGGGAGTGGCTACTATCATAAATGATGACCAACCTCCAGCCATTAGCATTGCAGATGTATCAGTCAAAGAAGGCACAACAGGGATGACAACTAATGCTAATTTTGTCGTCACTCTCTCGAATGAATTCTATCAACCGATAGTCGTAAATTACAGTACGAGTGATGGTACCGCTAAAGAATCTGACTCGGATTACAATTTTGGTTTAGGGACAATTGTTTTCAACCCTGGCGAAACTAGCAAAGTTATTAGTATTGGCGTCAGAGGTGATAATAAAGTTGAGTCCAATGAAACATTTTTTGTCAATATCTATGGTGCAGCAAATGCCATATTTAATAATCACCAAGGAGTTGGCACAATCAAGAATGATGACTAATCGTTATTAGACTTCTTGCAAAAGTCGGGGTAAAGGGGAAGGGGAAAAGGGTAAAGAAACTCAAAATCCTTTCCCTTTAACATGAGTCCCTTTTCCCTCTCTTGCAAAAATATATTTTGCAAGAGGTCTATTGAACAGAACATTAGCGATCGCTGCAATTATCCCAGCCCAGAGTAGCCGTTGGTAAAATACTTGTGCTATAAATTACAGATTTTTGATTTATCCAACCAAATTTTTATAAGTTAAAGTATCAAATACAACTAAACATTTACGTAGTTAAAGTTCGACTAGCATTTTAAAATACAGGATTAAGCCATTATCAAAAAAATTTATCCGAAAATCAAATATTCAGTAAAATTACGTATGCGGATCGAAGTCTTCTCAATGAATAGTAGAATTAGCCCATACAGGAGAAGACTGTGACGCTCTTAAATGAAGCTCAAGTAGAGCAACTAAAGGAAATAACCACACGCTTGCGACAAGTAAGACAAGAAAAATCTATTCGCATAGAAGAAATAGCCTCTCAGACAATGCTTCGAGTAGGTATTTTGCAAGCGTTAGAAGAAGATCGATTTGAAGAATTGCCTGAGCCGATTTTTCTGCAAGGATTCATCCGTCGTTATGGAGATGCTTTAGGGCTGGATGGAAATGCTTTATCGTACAGCCTTATAACCAATGTTGTCTGTAAAGACTCTAAAAATGCTCGCCACTCAGACAATAAACAAAATACATACATACCTCTTGTTCTGACCTATATTTTATTATTGGTTGGTGCATCTGCTGGTCTTCTTCATATACTTAATCCACAACTGACAGCTGAATCTCTAACTCCAGAAAATAATAATCAACAGTCAATAGTTAGTAATCAGACTAACAAATGACCAAAAACATAGAGGGAGTGGAAAGACGCGATTAATCGCGTCTGTACCGAGTAAAGGAAAAGAATTAATAACCAATGACAAATGACCAATGACAAATGACAATTTTCAAGATATTTGGGGTTTACGCAGATGCCAAGTAGTAGATTGTTCATAAGCGTAAGCTACCTGAAACAGTTGGTCTTCTCGCAGCACATTGCCAATTAGCTGCAATCCTATCGGTAGCCCTTGGTCGTCAAAACCACATGGCAAACTCAAACTGGGTAAACCAGCAAGATTTACAGGAATAGTCATCAAGTCATTTAAATACATACTCAAGGGGTCAGTAGTTTTTTCCCCTGCTTTAAATGCTGTAGTGGGAGATGTGGGACAAACTAACACATCAACCGCGCCAAAAGCCTTTTCAAAGTCTTGCTTAATCAAAGTACGGACTTTTTGCGCTTTCAGATAGTAAGCGTCATAATAGCCAGCCGAAAGAGCGTAAGTGCCAATCATAATTCGGCGTTTGACTTCTGTACCAAAACCAGCGGCACGGGTACGAGTGTACATTGATAGCAGATTATCTGCATCAGGAGCGCGATACCCATATTTAACGCCATCGTAACGAGCCAGATTTGCTGATGCTTCTGATGGGGCGATGATGTAGTAGGTGGGTAAGCCATAGCGAAAGCGGGGACAGGAAATTATATGAATTTCGGCTCCCAAACTTTGTAGTTGATCTACTGCTTTGGTAACAGCTTGTTCCACTACAGAGTCTAAACCTTCACCAAAAGTTTCTTTAATGATACCAATTCTTAGCTGACCTCTAGGTTTGAAGTTTGGTTTTAAGCTAGCAGCATAGTTGGGAATGGGAACTTTCAGGCTGGTAGAGTCTTTGGGATCGTAACCTGCGATCGCACCTAATAATATTGCCGCATCTTCTACCGTATTTCCAAATGGTCCAATTTGATCCAAAGACGAAGCGTAAGCCACCAAGCCATAACGGGAAACCAAACCATAAGTAGGTTTCATTCCCACCACACCGCAGAAAGACGCAGGTTGGCGAATCGAACCGCCAGTATCAGAACCGAGAGCAACTACACATTCTTGAGCCGCCACCGCCGCCGCCGACCCTCCAGAAGAACCACCTGGAACTCGTGACAAATCCCAAGGATTAGCCGTGACTTGATAGGCAGAGTTTTCAGTGGAACTACCCATTGCAAACTCATCCAAGTTGGTTTTGCCTACCATTACCGCCCCAGCATCTGCCAGTTTTTGCGTCGCCGTTGATTCATAAGGCGGCACAAAATTTTCCAAAATCCGGGAGGCGCAGGTGGTAGGAATCCCCTTGGTACACATATTGTCCTTGATACCCACAGGAATACCCGCTAGCAGCCCAATTTCTTCTCCTGCGGCAATTTTGGCATCCACAGCACCTGCCTGCTCTAATGCTCGATTTGCCGTCACACATAAAAAGCTGTGCAATTTCGGCTCTAACGCTTGAATGCGCTCTAAAGCTTCTTGGGTAATTTCAACGGCAGAACGTTCTTTTTTAACTAGCTGTTGGTGCAACTCGCGGATGGATGCCATGATTGCTCTCTTTGTGACTCAAATCATTGATTCTAGTACATATTGGTCAAAATTGGGTATTGGTTATTGGACTTTGGGCATTGCTTATTCTCCTCTGCTTGCCATTCCCCATTCATCTGACTAAGCGGATTAATATGTATTGAAATGTGTTTAATAGGTTTTTTTAAATAGCAAATACATGGCTATCAACCGTCTACTGAATAGTTTGTCAAAGTTTTTATATATTGGCTACTTTTGTGTAAGAGTACAGCAGTGTTTTCTAATGATATAATTTTGTATTACAACCTTATTAATACTACAAACTTCATATTTTTATTCAATTCCACAAAATTTTTCGAGGTAAGGTAGGATGATAAAAATAGCCACACGTAAATATTTAGGCAAACAAAATGTTTATGACATTGGGGTGGAGCGTGACCATAATTTTACCATAAAAAATGGCTTAATAGCTGCTAATTGTTTCAATAAATCCCATTCGACAGCCTATGGTTATGTAACATATCAAACAGCATATTTAAAAGCTAATTACCCATTGGAATATATGGCGGCACTGTTAACAGCTAACAGTGGTGATACCGATAAGGTACAGAGATACATTACTAACTGTACAAATATGGGGATATCCATAGATCCACCAGATATTAATCGTTCTGGTGTTGATTTTACGCCAACGGCAGGCAAGATTCTGTTTGGATTTTCGGCGGTGCGTAACGTGGGACAAAATGCGATCGCTTCTATTTTGTCAGCGAGAAATGAGACAGGAGAGTTTAAATCACTCGCAGATTTTTGCGATCGCGTGGATTTGCGTGCTGTTAATCGCCGCACTCTGGAGTCGCTGATTTACTGTGGAGCCTTTGACAAAATTGAATCCAACCGCCAACAGTTAATTAACGACTCAGAATTAGTGTATGATTGGGCACAATCTCGTGCGAAAGATAGAGCTAGCGGTCAAGGGAATCTATTTGATTTATTGGGCGACGGCTTTTCTTCGACTCAGAATAAAAGAGCAAATAATGCCTTTGAAACTGCTCCAAAATCTAAACCTGTGACAGATTTACCCCCACAGAAAAAGTTGCAGATGGAGAAAGAATTATTAGGCTTTTATGTATCAGATCATCCACTGAAATCCTTACGGCAGATAGCACCACTTTTGACTCCAATTAACCTTTCGCAACTAGGAGAACAAAGGGAAGATACACGGCTTTGTGCAGTTGTCATGTTGAATAACGTCAAAAAAGTGGTGACGAAAAAAGGCGATCAGATGGCGATCTTGCAAGTAGAAGACCTAACTACACAATTAGAAGCTATAGTTTTTCCGAAAACTTATGAACGCATTAGTTCCCTACTCCAAGTTGATACTAGATTGATTATTTGGGGAAAAGTAGACCGACGTGACGAGCAAACTCAATTTATTCTTGAAGATGCAGAACCAGTGGAAACAGTACAAATGGTAATGGTGGAATTAAATCCCCAGCAAGCAGGTAATATGGAAGATTTACATCGCTTGAAAACGATTTTACAAGACCATTCAGTAGACAAAGAAAAGGCAAAAATGCCAGTGATTGGAATTATTCAAACTGAAACTTCTCGTAAACTTGTTCGCTTAGGTTGGCAATTTTGCGTACAAGATTCTCGAATAACTGTTCAAGCTTTGCAAAATGCCAGTTTTCCTGCTCATATAAAATCACTGACTGGTAGCTGACACCAGAAGTAAAAAATCCACCAATACTGAAAAGCAGCTTAAAAATTAGTTTTATTGAACTGTCAACAGTAAATTGTCTTAAGTATTGAGGATTTTCATCGGTTTTTTTAGTTACTTATGCGGATGATAATTTCCTTGAGAGAGTGGTATCTTTTGATGCTAATACCCTTAAGGCTGCGACTGGGGGAAGGAGTTAGAACTTGATGATCGTCAACGAGCTACATAGATTTGTTTCATACTGTAAAAAAATTCAACCCCAAACTCACGATGACATTCAAAAATTTTTTGAAGGAGTAATCTTGTTTCCTTATGATAAGGAACTTCTATTGCAAGCTTATTTATTTCTGAATATTAAAGAATTGTTTCCCTCGTGCGCTGAATTGCTGTTGTTTGAAAAATCTCCAATTTCAGATTATACAGATTTAGGAAAGTGTGATTTTGTCTTCCTGACCTTTAAAGGTAGTCTATTTTTAATAGAAACTAAGTTTATTGATACAGAAGCAACTGGAGCAACAGAACGAAAAAGGAGAAATAAACATAGAAACAAGGTATTTGAGCAAGTCATTACTTTAAAAGGTCGATTTAGCGAATATTGGAATATGAGGCTAGATCAATTAGAGTGCGGGGTTTTCACAACAGATGCAGAAGTTGCTTGGCGAGGAAATGGTGTGAATGTCACATCTAAATCAATATCTATAGATAAGCTCGAACAATGGCGAAGAAGTTATCACAGTAGTGAAAAATTTTTATCTCATCAAGATGGGTCAAAGTTTGAGGAGAAAGTGAATTTGAAAGGTTGAACTAAGACTTAAATATAGTTATTACAGTGAATGGTGTATGGGGCATAAAAGTAATTAACAATGCCACATACACCAACCCAGAGAAATTATCTGGGTTTTCCTTCCCATCAATCTTTACTGCCAAACATAGATAAGGACAAACAAAATAATCCAGATAACATCGACGAAGTGCCAGAACAACGAAGTCGCGTTCACGCCGAAGTGGCCTGTGTCGTAGTTGCCAGGTAGGAAAGAACGTACCAAAATTATCAACTGCAACAGGATACCAGTGAATACGTGCAAGCCGTGGAAGCCTGTAAGTAGATAGAATGTTCCACCAAATACCCCGGAGGTGAAACCAAAGGCGAGGCCGTTCCATTCAATCGCCTGGCCAACTAAAAAGTAAGTTCCCATTGCCATTGTTGCCAAGAGGAACAGGCGAAATTTCACTAAGTCGTGGCGTTGAAGGGCGCGTTCTGCTAAGTAAATGACAAAGCTACTAGCGACAAGAATTACTGTGTTGATTGCCGGTTCTTTTACTTCTAATCCAGAAACACCAGCCGGTAGCCAGTTAGGGGTTGTTGTTTTGTAGATGGCATATCCAGCGAAAAAACTTAAGAAAATGACGCTTTCTGACAGTAGGAAGACAATGAAGCCAAACATTTTGTTGCCTTCTTCGTCGTGACTGTGTTCTGCGCTTGTATGGTGCAATTCTTTGGAATTGATATAGCTGTCCATTTTGCTTTTTTAGGGGGGGGGAATTTGAAACGCAAAGTAACGCAAAGGGAAGTGCAGAGGTACGCGGAGGGTTTTTGCGTCTTCCCGATGGTTGGCGTTATTCTGGGAGGTTGGCTGTTAGGGGTTCTGATTTGCCGTAGCCGTAGGGTTCGGAGATGATGATGGGAGTTTCTTCAAAGTTTTCTACTGGGGGGGGTGAAGAAACTAACCACTCTAGTCCGATTGCTCGCCAAGGGTTAGCAGGTGCTTTCTCGCCTTGCATCCAAGAAATCACCATGTTGAATATGAAGGGTAAGGTGGACATTCCTAAGAGAAATCCGCCCAGGCTAGCGATGATGTTCCAGAATTGATACTCTGGGGCGTAGGAAGCAACTCGGCGTAACATTCCTTGCAATCCTAATGGGTGCATGGGCAAAAAGTTGAGGTTGGTGCCGATGAAGGCTAACCAGAAGTGGATTTTACCCCAGCTTTCGGAGTACATTCGCCCAGTCATTTTGGGGAACCAGTGGTAGATGGCAGCAAATAAGCCCATCGTCACGGTGCCGTAGAGGACGTAGTGGAAGTGTCCCACCACAAAGTAGGTATTGTTAACGTGGACATCAACGGGCACGGAGGAAAGCATGATGCCTGTGATTCCTGCGAAGACAAACATGATTAATCCGCCCAAGGCAAACAGCATGGGGGTATTTAGTCGCAGTTTACCGCCCCAAATAGTTGCTACCCAAGCAAATACTTTAATTCCTGTGGGTACAGACACACACATTGTTGTCAGCATGAAAATCAACCGCATCCAGCCTGATGTACCACTGACGTACATGTGGTGTACCCAAACAATGCCGCTTACTCCTGCAATCAAAATGGATGAAATAGCGACTACTTTGTAACCAAATAAAGGTTTACGTGAATAAACTGGGAAGATTTCTGAGAAAATCGCAAAGACAGGCAGAATGATCACGTAAACGGCGGGGTGGGAGTAGAACCAGAAGTAATGCTGGAACATGACTGGATTTCCGCCCTTACTGGGGTCAAAAAAGGCGGTGCCAACTGTAAGGTCAAGTAGCAACATCACCGCACCAGCTGTCAATGCAGGTAGTCCGAATAGTTGGATAATCTGGGCGCTAAATACTCCCCAGACAAACAAGGGCATCCGAAAGAAGCCCATTCCTGGGGCCCGCATCTTCACGATTGTAGTGACAAAGTTGACTGCCCCCATAATTGAGGATACGCCGGATATTGCCACCGCTAAGAGCCAGAGAACTTGACCATTAATCAAGTTACCTGTGGGATTCTGGAGACTGACTGGCGGGTAAGACCACCAGCCGGCTTGGGCTGGGCCACCGGGGACGAAGAAGCTACCCATCATCAAAATCCCAACTACTGGTACCATCCAAAAGGCGACGGCGTTGAGGCGGGGAAATGCCATATCTCGTGCCCCAATCATCAGGGGTACTAGATAGTTGGCAAAACCAACCAGTGAGGGAAATGTCCACAAAAACAGCATCACAGTGCCGTGCATAGTGAACATACCGTTGTAGACGGTGCGATCTACTAAATCTGATTCGGGTGTCATCAGTTCTCCCCGCATCACCATCGCAAAGATACCGCCGACGAGAAAGAAGAAAAATGAGGTAACGAGATACTGGATACCAATTACTTTGTGGTCAGTACTAAAGCTGAAGTATTCTTTCCAGCTACTTGAAGATTCGTGGTTATGCTTCTCATCAGGGAGAAGAATACCTTCAATAGGAACATTAGTCATGATTACTTTCCTTTCAACCAGGTGAATTGACTAGAGGAGGTGCAGCAGGTGGAACTGTAACCCAACCAGTTTGGACTGATTGATTGGATGTTTGGGCATACTCAGAAGCTGCTTGATTATTTGCTACGGATGGCTTTTGGGTTACAGCTTGTACTAGCCATTGCTGATAATCTTCAGGAGATTCGACGACTACATTTGCCTGCATCGTCGCAAAGTATGTACCGCTATATTGAGAATCGGTCAATCGGTATTGTCCGGCGCGGATGGGAGTAAATTCAAAGTCGATCGCATGGTTGGGAATAATATCCTGCTTGAGGCGGAATGCAGGTATATAGAAGCCGTGGAGAACGTCTTGTGATTTCAGTGCTAAACGTATCCGGCGATCGCTAGGTAAATGCAATTCGGTACTGGTAATATCTTTTTCTGGGTAATGAAAAACCCACGCCCATTGTTTAGCTAGTACGTCGATTTTTTCTACAGGTTCCGCTAAAGCGTTAGCTGGTGCATTATTTGGTTCTGCATGAGCCGATTGCATTGCTAGCGGATTATGCAAATGAACTAATTCCGATGGGCCTTGAATCCCCATTTGTTCATAAACTTGGTAGCTGTAACCCGCAATCCAAAACACTAAAAGAATTGGGATTGCTGTCCAGACAACTTCTAAGGTGACATTGCCATGAATTGGCGGGCCGTCAGTGAAGTCATCTTTGACTGCCCGATGGAAGATCACAGAATACATCAGAGTACTTGTTACTCCCAAGAAGATGAAAGCACCCAGGGTTACTAAGAAGCTAATCAAATCATCAATTAGTAGGGATTCGGCTGCTGCTTGGGGGGGAAGCCAAAAGTAAGCCTGCTTCCCGATCCAGAGACTCGTAACAGTCACTGCGATCGCGCCTGTAAGCAGCGTCAAAATATTTAAAATCTTCTGGATTTTCATCATTGGTTATTAGTCATTAGTCATTGGTCATTGGTCATTGGGCATGGGGCATGGGGCATGGGGCATTGGTCATTAGTTATTGGTCATTGGTCACTGGTCATTAGTTATTGGTTGATCGTTAGTAACTCTAAACAAATGACAAAGGACAAAGGACAAATGACAAATGACTTATTTGAGTATTGTGTTGAGGTCTTGGTGCGATCGCAGCAAACTATCTGCGGTATTGTGTACGCCAAATTCGGTGGCTAGTTGCGCTCCTAGTGTGCCGTGGATGTACATAATGAACATGATTCCTATGCCTGCGAACAGATAGATCCATTGCACTTCTCTATCTGTATGTTTATATTCTTGTCTGCCCCAAACGAAGCGCTGCCATGCTCTCCAGATGGTCATACCAACAATCAGCGCTAATAAGAACACACCACCCACACCATGCCAAAGCATAGTTTCCATTGCCTGCAATCCCCAGGCACTCTTTATATCAGCTGGTGGTGTTGCCAACAGCATTTCGTAAAAGCCTGCTCCCACTGTGAAAAATGTGATGATGCTGGCAGCTAACATGTTGTACCAGCCAACAGCAAATAAGTTGTCACGTTCGACAGTAATTGCCAAAAATTTGAAGACCCACTTTTCAAAGGGGAACAGAACACCAACGATATCAAAGGCGATTCCAATGATGAACAAACCTATTGTCAGATGGACTAAGTTGGGATGAATGGGAATTGTGTAAGGTAATCCGTTTGCGCCTAAAGAGCCGCTCAATTGGTCAATCAATTCTAAGTTCATCGCAACAAACCATCCTTTACTGCTTCCACAACTGGCACGGTATGCAATCCATATACCCAAACAAGCTCATCTCCGAGATATACCTGCAAGCCAACTATCAGGGTTAAAACTAGTCCAGCTCCCAAATAATAAATCGGTACTTTTTTAGGATTGCGGGCACGAATTACATAGCGCCAAGCTGTAATCGCTGTGATAATTCCTGAAAGCGACCAACCAATTAGCGTATGCAAATTCAGCACCGATTTCGCTAAACTGTAAGGCTGTGCTAATCCCGCTTCAAACTGACCAAAAATAATCGCGACGAAGATGGCGATCGTGGCAACTAACATATTCCACCAACTCACCTCAAAAAGACCGGATTTACCAGTAAAATAGCCAATTACATCGCAGAAGAAGGAAAATAACACCATTGCAATTACGAAGTGGACAACGATGGGATGAATCGTATCTGGATAGGGCAAATTGTGGTCGTTCAAAGATGTCAAATACTCAAGCATCGTCTTCTCCTGGACATATCTACCGCACTTTGGTCAATAAATTTTGGATTTTTGGATTGGCGATCGCGCAGTCTTAGCGAGCATCTTTTAGATTTATTCCGTCCCAGACGAGATATAAACTAGAAGACCCTAATCAAAAATCTAAAATCGCTAGTCAAGCTTCAATAATTTATGGATACTCACTAACATCACCACAAGTATCCATCCATAATTGATCGAATTCTGTTCAATATCTGCGCGGTGCAATACGCTTAATCATGTCTTAGCATTTTGTAGCCAAATTTGATTAAATTGCCTACATGAAATAATTTTTGTTTTGATTCATTTCCTTATGCCAATAGTCTGCAACAGCAATTCTTGATGTAGCTAAATCAAATCGCTGTCGTTTGTTGATTTGCTTAACCTATCCTTTAGCTTAAGTAAATTTTTATGAATTGTCAAAACAATAAATATTAAACTTTTAACAGTTAGTTTTTTAACAAACAAAGATTTTCATAATGTATTTAATTTTGCATTTTTTTAAATACAAAAAGCCGAAAAATCATATTTGTCTGTAAAGTATTTCACTATTATGAAATATTTGTTTGTAATGTAAATAACAAAAATGTCATTACTACTAATCAGAGGTTTATTAGATAGCGTTGCTATCTGCACCGTCCCAAACCCAGTTTGATTGCCATCAGCATCAAAGAACAGCGCACCAGTAGAAGTATTATAAATAAATCGCTGACCAGCGCTAGTCTTCGCAACTGCACCACTACCTATAAGGATTTGGTCTGCCATAACGAAATCGCCAGCAGTCAACCCACTGCCAAAACCCGCAGCAGAAACATGAAGTGTATCATCAACACTTGAGAAGTCCGTAATTCTATCAACACCCTGGTTGGGACTGTTGAGAACAAAGATATCAGCACCAGTACTTCCTGTTGTCAATTTATCACTTTGCTCATGTTATTGACCTATTATTGTGCTTGATAATTTTAATTAAAAACACTCCTGTAATAGCTCCGTTGAGCATACCAAATAATAATCCATAAGCAAGTAATCCTATAACAAAATAGACAGTAAAAAGAGTTTTGAAGAATGCAATACTACCTATAAAACCACCCAAAGTCCAGCCGATAGTGTTAGCTAATATCCAACTTGTCCGCAAGTGAGATAAAGAAACATATCTTCTTAAGAAGAACCACTGCTGCACTCCAGTGAGCAAGCCCCCAAAAACTCCACTGATGGAGTAAGATAAGATTGTACACATATTATCACTATGTGTGTTTAAATAATCACACAAATTACTAAAGCTACTGTTAATTTGCACTTCTCGACCCATTAATCCATATATGATAATACCAACAACATTAGTTAATATCCACCATCTACTGAGTCCACTAATTTGCTTTCTTAATATTAACCATTGAGCTAGCCCCGGCACTAATACAAATGGAGGAACAAAAATAAGTGGAAAGCGAGGAAGACCTACAAAGAAGCTAATAGCATTGATTAACACCCACTGCATCCAAAAATCACTATCCGTTTGCTGATTTCTCATAAAAAAATATTTTTAAAATTAGCTAATAAGCGCACAAACAAGATTAAAAAAGCTAAAAAAAACTAACAGTGTTTTTAATTATCCATTGAATTTGGAACTTTTCATGATTTTGTCTATTCAGCATATGATTTCCTAGTATCAAAGTATTGTAGATATCAAAAGCTTTTCTATCGTTTTGTCTGGTCAAATTTGAGTGAAATTCATTTGCTTTAAGCTTTTACAAGAATAGTATTATTGTTGAAGTGATAATTTTTCTTGGAGTTAAAGATATCACAGTCAGTACATAACGCTAAACTGTCTACAACAAGGTATATAAGCAGGTGTAGATATAGCGAAAGTTGAACGAGAATCAATCAACTTGAAACTGCCCAAGCCTTTAGTCGAGGCACTAAGAGGGTGTTTATAAATAAAAAATAAAAAGCACCATAGCCAAAGCTTTGGTGTGTTACTGCGTACTATAACACACCTTATACATACTTAGATTTTTTCCTAAATCAAATCGGATTCCTATATTCTTTCACTTTTATCTCCCTTCTGCTAAAGTGAGGCAAAAGTGAGAAGATTATGAAATTGGTATAATGAGATTTAATATCAATAACTTTCAGATGCAACTACCGCAGCACGGGCAAAAATTGGCTTTAGCGTCTGGGCTGCTATTGTGGCTATGTTTGAGTGGGTGTAGCCCGTCAATTTCCAATTCTCAACCACAGTTAAGTCCAAACCCAGGCACAACTAACACCAACCTAGATAAAAAAGGTAAAAAAGTAGTTCTTACCACCTTTACAGTCATTGCAGATATGGCGCAAAACGTGGCAGGAGACAAGGCGATTGTTGAATCTTTGACCAAACCAGGGGCGGAAATTCATGGTTACGAACCAACTCCTAGCGATTTGGTGAGGGCGCAAAAAGCAGACCTAATTTTGAATAATGGTCTGAATTTAGAGCGTTGGGCACAGAAATTGTATAACAGCGTTCCTAATGTACCTCACGTTACCCTAAGTGAGGGAATTAAGCCTGTTGAAATTGCTGAGGATGCCTACAAAGGGAAACCTAATCCCCATGCTTGGATGTCACCAGAAAACGCCTTGATTTACGTAGAGAATATTCGTAAGGCATTGGTTAATTTGGACTCAGCGAATGCAGAGACTTATAACACCAATGCCAAAGCATACAGCCAAAAGATTAACGAAGTTGATGAGAAACTGCGAAAAGCCGTGTCGGTAGTTCCAGCAGACAAGCGCTACATGGTAAGCTGTGAAGGCGCTTTCTCATACGTCACCCGCGATTATGGCTTGAAAGAAGCTTATCTCTGGGCGGTTAACTCTGAACAACAAGCTACTCCCAAACAGCTAGAGAAAGTCATTGATGTAGTTAAAAAAAATAAAATACCTGTAGTTTTCTGTGAAAGTACAGTTAACGATGGAGCGCAACGTCAGGTAGCGAGAGAATCGGGAGCAAGGTTTGGTGGAGTGTTTTATGTTGATTCCCTATCTCCAGCAAACGGGCCAGCACCAACTTATCTTAAGTTGCTAGAAGGTAATATTAATACTCTAACTCAGGGATTAGAGGAAAAGTGAGCAAATATGCAAGAATAAATCTAACTATTGTAAATAAGCTTGTAGTAACGAATTTAGTCCTATTTTGTTCTCTGGAAAACGTTACGTCTTTGGAAAGAGGGCTGAAGCCGCTCACTACAAACTATTAATTAATTTTAGAGGTGATTTTTAATGAAATCCATTAGTATTGATGTCGAAAATTTGACAGTAGCTTACCACGGCAAAGTTGCTTTACATGGTGCTTATTTGCAAATTCAAGCAGGTTCAATCAGTGGCTTAGTGGGGATGAATGGTAGTGGTAAATCAACCCTATTTAAGGCAATTATGGGTTTTTTGAAGCCAGTTACAGGACGGGTTTTGATTAATGGTTTACCGATAAAGACTGTACAGAAAAAAAGCTTGGTCGCTTATGTACCACAGTCAGAAGAGGTGGACTGGAATTTTCCAGTAAGTGTCCATGATGTGGTGATGATGGGACGCTACGGATACATGAATATACTGCGAATTCCATCGGCGAACGATCGAAGAGTGGTGAGGGAGAGTTTGGAAAGGGTTCAAATGTGGTCGATGCGCGATCGCCAAATTGGAGAACTCTCTGGGGGACAGAAAAAACGTGCCTTTCTTGCCCGTGCTTTGGCACAACAGGGAACAGTTTTGCTATTAGATGAACCTTTCACCGGCGTAGATATCAAAACAGAAAAAGCGATGATTGACTTATTGCTGGAATTGCGAGAGGAAGGTCATACAATTTTGATTTCTACCCATGACTTAGCGTCTATCACTACTTTCTGCGACCAAGTAGTACTCATTAACCGTACTATTTTAGCTTATGGTGATACATCCGAAGTTTTCACAGAAGAGAATCTCTCACGGACTTTTGGCGGTTCTCTTGGAGATTTATCTCTCAACAAAAGTCAGATAATCCGTGGAAATCAAGGTGAATCTGATTGATTGAGAATTTTTAGTTGATATTGCTTGGATTAAAGTTATAAAAATATGAATACTCTCGCATTCTTAGACTGGTTCACTACACCCCTACAGCATGAATTCATGGTGAAGGCAATTTGTGTAAGTGCCTTAGTTGGGGTAGTCTGTTCTGTTTTATCTTGTTTTATGACCCTCAAAGGTTGGGCATTAATGGGGGATGCTGTTTCCCATGCAGTAATGCCTGGGGTAGTAATTGCTTATGTCTTAAATATCCCTTTTGCTGTGGGCGCTTTTGTATTTGGAGTAGGTTCAGTTATTGCGATCGGTTATATCAAAGCGAAAACGAGAATTAAAGAAGATACTGTAATTGGACTGGTATTTACAGGATTTTTTGCTCTTGGTTTGGTACTAGTTTCCAAAACTCCAAGCAGCGTAGACTTGACGCACATCTTGTTTGGGAATGTCTTAGGTATTTCTAATGAAGACATTATCCAAACGGTGATTATTAGCGTAATTACTTTAGTAACAATAGCTGTTTTACGCAAAGACTTACTATTATTTTGTTTTGACCCCACTCATGCACGTTCCATCGGCTTGAACACAGGAGTACTGCACTATATTTTACTATCATTACTCTCGTTAACTGCTGTCGCCGGACTCCAAACAGTGGGAATTATTCTGGTTGTCGCTATGTTAGTTACTCCGGGAGCAACGGCTTATTTGTTAACAGACCGTTTCGACCACATGATACTAATTGCAATGGCATCGGGCGTATTTTCTAGTGTCATGGGGACTTACATCAGCTATCATATCGATGGTGCAACTGGGGGTTGTATAGTGGTGTTACAAACCTTGTTGTTTATCATAGCAATGATTTTTGCACCTAAACATGGGTTACTGGTAAGAGCAAAGAAGCAAGAAAACACTGACTGATTCAGTATGAAATACCCTTTGCTATTTACGTAACCCCCATTCTACAGGTGTGAGGGCGAAATAAGTGTCGTTTAAAATTGTGGTAATTGGTACTTCTTTAGGCGGATTATCAGCATTGAAAATCGTCTTGGGTAATTTACCCGCAGACTTTCCTGTAGCGATCGCGATCGTGCAACACCGTCATAAAGAGTCTAGCAACACACTCCAGGATTTATTACAAGAATCCACTTTGTTGAAAATTCGCGAAGTGGAAGACAAGGACGAAATACTACCGGGATATATCTACATAGCCCCAGCAGATTATCATTTACTGGTTGAACCAGGTCACTTTGCTCTTTCAACTGATGAGCCTGTTTCTTATGCTAGACCATCTATTGATGTGCTATTTGAGTCGGCAGCCGATGTCTACACAGAAGAAGTTATTGGTGTAATATTGACAGGAGCGAACCAAGATGGTATGCAAGGTCTTAAGAAAATAAAAGCGCGGGGAGGAATTACTATTGTACAAGAACCTGCCACAGCTGAAAGCGACATTATGCCAGAGGCAGCAATTTCTGCTATTGAAGTAGACTGGATTTTGACACTCTCAAACATTGCTTCCCAGATGGTCAAGCTTTGTCAATTATCACCGAAATAAACCGATGCAGATGGAACGCAAAGTCAACATCCTCCTAGTAGATGATAAACTAGAAAATTTGCTGGCACTAGAGGCAATCCTAGAAAAATTAGGAGAGAATCTCGTGAGAGCTACTTCCGGGGAAGAAGCTTTGAGGTGTCTACTGCATCAAGACTTTGCGGTGATTTTGCTGGATGTGCAAATGCCTGGGATGGATGGCTTTGAAACTGCTACCTTAATTCGTAATCGGGGGCGATCGCGTCACACTCCAATTATCTTTCTCACCGCCTTTAGTACCAGCGACCAAATGCTGTTTAAAGGTTATGCCTTGGGTGCTGTTGATTATCTGCTCAAACCACTAGACCCCAATATTTTGACTTCTAAAGTCACCGTATTTGTAGAACTATTTAAGAAAACAGAAGCCATCAAGCAACAAACAGCGCAATTGGTAGCTGTAAATACCGAACTCAGGCAAAGTGAAGAACGATTCCGATCGCTAAGTACCTGCTCACCCGTTGGTATTTTTGAAACTGATACCGAAGGTGACTGTAAATATACTAATCCCCGATATCAGATAATTTGTGGCTTGAAAGCCGCAGAGAGTTTAGAGAAGAGATGGCTGGAATCTGTTCATCCAGAAGATAGAGAACGAGCGATCGCTAGTTGGTCTGCTTACATTTGTGAAGGTCGGGAATACTCAGAAGAATTTCGCTTTCAGGCTGCTCACGGTAACATTCGTTGGGTTCAAGTTCGCTCATCACCGATGCTTTCCAGTCAAGGAGACTTATTGGGTTATGTAGGCACTCTTGAAGATATTACCGAACGCAAGCAAGCAGAAGAAGTCCGCGCTCAAGTGATTCGCGAACAAACGGCAAGACAAGAAGCAGAAGCTGCAAATCGGATGAAAGATGAGTTTCTAGCTGTTCTCTCCCACGAACTCCGCACGCCTCTAACCTCAATGCTGGGCTGGTCAAAAATCCTCCGCACCAAGAAACTTGACGAAAAAGCCACTTCTCGCGCCTTGGAGGCGATCGAACGCAACGCCATATCTCAGATGCAACTAATTGAGGATATTTTGGATGTATCTCGGATTATCCGCGGTCAGTTGCGGTTAAACGTATCGGCAGTGAATCTAATCTCGGTGATGGAAGCAGCTTTAGAGGCAGTGCGTCCCCTAGCAGAGCCAAAAGAGATTCAATTAAATACTCTGCTGGATACTTCCATAGGATCAGTCTATGGCGATCCAGCCCGTTTACAGCAAATTGTCTGGAACCTACTAACTAATGCAATAAAATTTACCCCTAAAGGTGGCAGGGTAGAGGTTAGGCTATCAAAGCATTTTGGATTATCGATTTCAGACTTTGGTGTGGGCACTACTTCCACAACTATCAGTACAAGCCAGTCGAACAATTTGAGATTTGAATCTGATAGTGAAAATTTAGACTCTGCAAATACTGATGAAAGCAATAATCTAAAATCCAAAATCCAAAATCCAAAATCTCAGTACGCCCAAATTGAAGTTATCGATACGGGCGTTGGTATCAGTTCCGAGTTTTTACCCAAAGTATTTGAGCGTTTTCGCCAAGCAGACAGTACCACAACGCGATCGCACAATGGATTAGGACTAGGATTAGCGATCGTCCGTCATCTAGTGGAACTGCACAAAGGTGCAATCTTTGCCGAAAGTTTAGGTACTGGACAAGGAGCAACCTTTACTGTAAGACTACCACTTCTACAAGATAATAAGGGTAGTAGGGTGAGTAGAGAAGCTACAGGAGAAATTTCTTCCCCTGTGGCATCGACGCCCCTTGCTGGATTAAAAGTTTTAGTTGTAGATGATGAAGCAGATACCCGTAACTTTCTCAGTTTTATGTTTGAGGAGTATGGGGCTTTTGCCAGTGCGGTAGCATCAGTTGATGAAGCCCTAGTAGTAGTTGAACAAGCAAAACCAGATATCCTGATTAGCGACATCGGTATGTCAGAGCAAGATGGTTATACACTGATTAGGAAACTGCGCTCTTTAGAACCAGAAAAAGGTGGACGCATCCCCGCGATCGCTTTAACAGCATACACGCGAGAGGAAGACCGCTTGAAAGCCCTAAAAGCTGGGTTTCAGCAGCATTTATCTAAGCCAATTGACCCCAATAAGTTGATTTCTGCGGTTGCCAATATATTACAACTGCCTTTGGAAGTTCCAGTGAGTTGATTTGGAATTGGGGAGGGGAAGCAGGGGAGGCAGGGGAGAAATCAATTCAAAATTCACGCATTCAAAATTCAAAATTCAAACATTGTAGAACTTCTGCCTCCTGCCTCCTCTTTCCCAATGCCCAATGCCCAATGCCCAATCCCTAATGCCCAATCCCCAATCCCCAATCCCCAATCCCCAATCCCCAATCAAGACGAACTTAGAGCATGTTTTTTCAGTTCGTCTAGAGAAACTACTTCCAAAGCTCTAGCATGGGTTGCTGAAAGTATTACGGGTGGAGCAACACCAGCTTCTAGAGCTTCTTGCCAGCGAGAAGCACACAAACACCAGCGATCGCCAGGTTTCAATCCAGGAAAATTAAAATCAGGAACAGGTGTGCTGAGGTCGTTCCCTTGTGATTTGGTAAACTCCAGGAATTCTGATGTTACTTGGGCACATATGACATGGGAGCCGAAATCTTGACCACCTGTCCGACAAAAGCCGTCGCGGTAAAACCCAGTCACGGGAGAAGTACAGCAAACCTCTAGGTTTCCATCGATTACATTTTTAGCGTCTGTCATCGTTAATTCGTTGTACTTGATTTTTCCACTTAATATAAGCTTATATTTATTGTCAATTTTCTGGCTGAATAAAAATCGCGATCGCTAATTAATTCCCAAAAGCAGAGAATGCTAAAATTATTTACTCAAAATCGTTAAAAATAAATTTTTCAGCAGAATATCTAAGAGCGATCGCTCTCAGTTAAAATAAAAACCCCTGGCTAATTACCAGGGGTAATGCAAGTCAGTACTTTCGCATGGAATGTATCCTACTCAAATACCATAGCAACCCTGTAATTTACAGATATGCCATTTTGCCAAACAAAAAAAGCCCTCAGTGGTAAGCTGAGGGTTAATTTTTTAGAATAGCGGTAATATACAAACTTATTATTCCCAAAGAAGTAAGCAAATAATACTTGTAGTCGTTTTTCATTGGTGTAATAAAGGAGCCAGTCTTTACAAATCGAAGTGGCTTCTGACCATCAGAATTTCTTGTTCCCTTTTTTACGAAAGGCTATGCGAACAGAGGGTTACTTGCGAATCTGACTTTTCACGGTATCTGGAAAACCTCTCTTCTATTTCTCTCTTCCTTCAGGAAAGAGACTTTGAATTTTCCCCCTTCCCTATGAGGGAAGGGGGTTAGGGGGTTAGGTCAATCGTTGGCTTTTCCACATAACGTGAAAAGTCAGACTTGCGAATGGCACGCTGGTTAAGATACAGCCCTTGCCCTAACTGGTTAAGAGCCTCCAAGCTGGGAAACCTCGAAGGCTCCGCCTCCATAGCTTGACAAGAGGCAGAGCCTCTCAAAACTCATTCCCAGCCTGGAGGCTGGGAACGAGGATACAATAAGTCTTTGGGCTTTACAAGCGTGCCATTCCGCTATATATAAAGATCGCTTTGGCGTATTCTTGCCTCGTTGTTTGATTTTAAATAAGCAAACCTGATAACTCGTATCAGTTTTACTGTAGTAATAAAACTTGATTAAATTTTGTAAAGCAGTGTAAAGTAGTTTCACAGGCGAAAACAAACACGTCTGATTCATACATGAATTAAATCGCACTTATAAAACAATGACAACAACCTTACAACAGCGCCAAAGCGCCAATGTATGGGAT
>NZ_JAVRCD010000060.1:0-50859 GCF_034530895.1 Nostoc sp. DedQUE08 | reverse complement strand
GATTCGCGAGTATGAAGAAACGACTCAGCAAGATGAGTAACCCTCTGGGGATTCACAGTAATGTAGTCTGTAGGTCGTTAATGTCAAAAGGTTATAAATACATTGTCGCAAGCAGTGCGATCGCTTGTAAAACAAACTGCTTGCGTCGCAACACAGTAATAAGACTAGCGATGGGAGCAACAGCAAATAAAATAATATCGTGTGCGATCGGATCAGCCCAAAACCCAGATTGTAGAGACGCGATTTATCGCGTCTTGAAAGACCAATCATCTACTGTGAACAAGGCGTTGGGCAGTATTAACAGGAGGCTTTAATGGTAATTGTTGACAATTTGCGCTTTCCTTTGACGCTTTTCACAGCACTAGGCTGTGCGCTTGTGGCTGGCGTCTTCTTTGCCTTCTCGACTTTCGTGATGAATGCCCTTGCACGACTCCAGCCAAAGGAGGGCATTATCGCCATGCAATCGATCAATATCACTGCGATCAATCCGTTGTTCATGTTGGCACTCTTTGGAACGGCTATGGCTTGCATCTTTCTAGCGATTTCCTCGGTATTAAAGTGGCATCAACCTGGTGCTGCCTATTTGCTTGTCGGTAGCCTCCTGTATCTGATTGGCACCGTTCTAGTGACGATCGCTTTCAATGTGCCACTCAATGATGCCTTAGCGATCGCCAAACCGGATAGCACTGAAGGCGCGAACCTATGGGCTAAATATCTTACCAATTGGACGTTCTGGAACCACGTTCGGACAATAGCAGCACTTGCGGCAGCAGTTATACTCGGACTGTGCGATCGCACGGTGAAATAGAAACGATCGATATGTATAATACCCTTTGCTGGGTAAAATGAAGCTATATGAGTATTCAAGCAGCATACGATAATTGGTCAGCCACATACGATGCTGACGAAAATCTGACGCGCGATCTCGATCGAATCGTCACCAGAGAAACCTTGATGGGTTTGAGGTGTAAATCAGTCGTAGAAATTGGCTGTGGCACAGGTAAAAATACGCTTTTACTTTCACAAATTGCTCTGAAAGTTTGTGCGATTGATTTTTCAGCACAGATGATCGAAAAGGCAAAAGAGAAAGTGAGGTCTGCGAATGTAGTGTTTATTACCGAAGACATTACTAAGCAATGGACTTGTCATAATGAGTCTGCCGATTTAGTCACTTGTAATCTTGTTCTAGAACACATCGAAGACCTCAGCTTGATATTTTCAGAAGCATCTCGTGTCTTAGTTAAAGGAGGATACTTTTTCATCTGTGAGCTTCATCTATGCAAGCAATATCAAGGAACAAAAGCTAATTTTCAAAGACAGCAAGAGTCCATTGAAATTCTGGCATTTGTGCATCATTTATCAGACTTTTTTAACACAGCGAAAGTTCATGGCTTCCAACTTGAGGACTTCAAAGAGTGGTGGCATGAAAAAGATCAAAATAAACCACCCAGACTTGTATCAATTTTGTTTAGAAAGTAATTTTTTTGACTGGGTTAAAGCCTATATTTAAAGGATAAATACGACTAAAAAAATAATTTCGAAGCCGTAATTCTTGATATTTCTAATGTAGTTTTTTCAATTTAGACTTAACATATTTTTATGGAATTTCCAAAACAGGTAGAGAAAATTTCTGTCAGCGCTGACAATTCTTTAACATCAGAATTCTCAAAAAAGATTCATCAGTCATTAACACAGCGAGATCCTCAGTTTATTGAATTACTGATGCCTGTATGGGAATGGTTTTACCGTTATTACTTTCAAGTAAAAACTGATGGATGGCATCACATCCCAACAACAGGGAAAGTACTACTGGTTGGCTCTCACAATGGGGGCATGGCTTCTCCAGATTTAATCATGATGATGTACGATTGGTTTTCGAGATTTGGAACCGAGCGTTTGGTGTATGGTTTAATGCACCCTTCCGCTTGGAAAGTGAGTCCAGAAATAGCAGGATTAGCCCAGAAATTCGGAGGAATTGTTGCACATCCCAAAATGGCTAGCGCGGCTTTCGATCGGGGTGCTAGCGTTCTGGTATATCCTGGTGGACAATATGATATGTTTCGTCCTCATAGCCAACGCTATAAAATTCATTTTGCCGGTCATCAGGGCTTTGTCAAACTGGCTTTAAAACAAGAAGTTCCGATTGTTCCTGTAATCTCGGTAGGCGCTCATGATAGCTTGATAGTCTTATGTGATTGCTATGATTTAGTCAAACAATTGCATCAGTGGGGATTGCCGTGGTTATATCAAATTGACCCTGGTGTTTTCCCAATTTACTTAGGTTTGCCTTGGGGCTTGTCTATTGGCCCTTTGCCAAATATTCCTTTACCTGTGCAAATTCATACTCGTATCTGTCATCCAATTATTTTTGAAAGATATGGTCAAGATGCAGCTAGAGATCGTAACTATGTGAATGCTTGTTATGAAATAGTTCAAAGTCAAATGCAAGAAGAGTTAAATAATTTGGTTAGAGATACTCAGAAATCTAGCTAATCTCATGTCCGGTTAAAGACTGATCATTAAGAGGTTGTTTGAAAAGTCGTAAAGTATACCAGAGACCACACTTCCATTCCTCTCCCCGAAACTGAGAGAGGCTTTAAAACCCCCATTTCCTTGTAGGAAAGGGGGGCTAAGGGGGTTAGGTTTCAGAGGTCTAGAAGTTACCAAAAATACTTTTCAAACATCCTCTAAGCTCGACTTTATCCAAAATTAAGAACTTGCTTATCTTGATACGGCAAAAACCCTAGCTTTTTGGCAAAAACTTTTTCCATGTCACTGATTATCGGTTAAATCTAAAAAGTAAAACTACCGTCCCACAAAGGTTTCAGTGTCAGGTTTTGGGTTTCGTAAAAATGGATAAAGTCGAGCTAAGAGGGCAGGGGAGTAGGGGAGCAGAGGAGCAGAGGGGCTTTCTGCATAGATTCGGGAATTAAAACTAATTAGCCGGACTTGATATTAAACACGAATATTAGTGGCGAGGTGACGAATATGCCAGTATTTCCAAAAGCGATCGCTCCATAACTTCACTGACAAATTTATTTCCTTGCAAGTTGAGGTGAATGTGGTCGTGAAACAAACCTTGGGGGTTGGTAGTTGAATTGAAATTCGGTAAAAAGTCTATATAGTTAATTTGCTGTGCTTTGGTAAAATCACTCAAGCGCTGACGTGCTTTAATTTCGTAATCGCGGGGGCCTGGTTCACCAATTTCTCGTAGCAAAGGAGTCATCACCAGCAGAAATTTGCTGTTGGATTGGCGAGTCAAGGCTTGAATTTTAGCGATCGCCTCCAAATTAATCCCCACGCGATCGCCTGATTCTTTTTGCACGGCTTGTAGTTCAGGAATTGGCTTTTGCTTGACGATATAACGCTGCCACACTTCCACTAATGCCAGGGGAGGTTTACGATCTGGATAATTGCGATCGCGTCCTACTGGTAATGAAGTAGGAGGAGTAGCAAACAAATCATCGGTATTAATTAATAACACCACTGCTTGCGCGTTAAAATTGCCAAACTTCTCTAAATAAGCTAATTCATTCCTTGGCCCCCAAGAGTTAGCTGAAGCATTTAGCACTTCTACTTCCTGATAATTACTATTAGTGGATGATGGTAAAGAACGCATCATCAAACTAGATATTGTATTAGTCTGATCTGTCCACCAGCCACCATTAGCAATAGAATCACCTAAGAGGAGAATTCGCAGCCCAGAAGGTGCAGGTATCTTTTTGATCGGACTACCTCGCATAGAATATTCATTAATTTCAATGCGATTCCCAAAACGACGGGTACGTTGGTTAGGAGCCAACAAATAACCAATTTGCTCATCGCCAATATAAATCAGGGGATTACCAAAACCAAATAGCGATCGCAGTCCAATCTCAATTACCAGAAACAATCCCACAACCACCGCCAAAATTACGCTCAGTGCTATTTTCACCTACTCACACCCTCTTATACTGAGTTGCTTTTCAATGATACTGGGGGATTGGGGATTGGGCATTGGGCGTTAGGAGTTAAGAGTTAAGAGTTAGGAGTTAAGAGTTAGGAGTTAAAGAGTTAGGAGTTAAGAGTTTTATTTATCTCCTTATCTCCCTTGTCTCCCAGTCCCCAGTACCCAGTCCCCAGTCCCCAGTCCCCCCCACTTCTAAATTTTTAAAGTGAATTTAACATCATCTGCAAAGAGAGGGACTACAATCAAGACGGACAAATATTTTATGCTCCAACAACAGAGGATTAGAAGCTGTGTCCGACTTAAATCGCGGAATTATGAAATTTAAGGGTGCAGATTCCCCAAAAGTAGTCACTATCTCTACCGTGTTGCTTCTGGGATCGATCGCTGCTCTCGTAATCTGGGCGCTGCAAGCTGCCTATGCGCTAAACTAAAACCATTAGTAGTCTAGAAGGACACTTGTCTTAAACGGTTTCCGTCTTAGCCAAGTGTCCATTTAGCAACTAGTAATTAAAAAAGAATCCAGAATCCAGAATCCAGAATCCAGAATGCTTTTCCTTGGGGAATTCAAACTACTAGCTGATTGTAGACTTATAAATCTATAATTTGGATTGTTTTTAAACCCCGTGTTCATCCTCTAGCCATCATTCTGAACGCCAGTTGCTCCACTTCGGGAAACCCCAAGACCGCACTGGCTCCTCCTGACTCCTGACTCCTGAATTCTCTTTGATAAAAGCCCCTTTTATAACCATCAAAAATTTCAGCAAAACTTTAGATTTGAGGTTTTAGATGGAAAATTTAAATCTAAAATCCAAATTCCAGAATGTTTGAACCTTGGGGTGTTTTCGCTATTTTAATTATCTGCCCCCTTTTGGGCGGATTACCCCTGATTGCATGGATAACTTACGCCCTGACGCGGAAGCAGTTATCACAAGTTGGTACAGGAAACATTAGTGTATCAGCTGCCTTTTATCATGGGGGTAAAATTGTCGGAATTCTGGCAGTCTTGTCAGAAGCTTTGAAAGGAGTTGCGGCAGTCTTACTCACCCGCATTTTCTTCCCAGATGGATCGTCTTGGGAATTGCTTGCCCTAATCGCTCTGGTAATCGGTAGATACTGGATAGGCAGAGGAGCAGGTACGACAAATGTTGTCTGGGGATTTGTCGTACACGATCCACTGGTAGCGATATTTGTATCTTTCTTTGCAGGTATTGCTTTTACAATTCTGCAATCAAGAAAGTTAGTCAAATTTGGGGTTTTGCTACTTTTTCCTTTGTTTGTGGCACTTCTGCACTTTAGCGATATTCCCAGAATACTTGCTGCTGTGGCCTTAGCTGGTTTAATGGGCTGGATTTACACCAAAATTGCTGATGATATGAAACTGCCAGCCCAAGAGGCACAAACTGAATCTCTTGCGATGTTGGAGTTTTTACGCGGCGAACGCACAATGGTTTCTCTAGATGAAGAGTTGAATGCTGCCATTGTCGGAGAAAAGGCAGCAACATTATCTCAAATTAAGCGCTGGGGCTATCCAGTGCCGAAGGGATGGGTACTAGCACCTATCGACAATCCAGAAGGGTTAACAGAATTTCTCCAGCCATCAGAATTATCCCCTTTGGTGGTGCGTTCCTCCGCTATTGGAGAAGACTCAGAATACGCTTCTGCTGCTGGACAGTATGAAACAGTTATAAATGTTACTAGCCAAGAGGGATTACAAGAAGCGATCGCTCAAGTTCAAGCTTCCTACAATCATCCCTCAGCTGTCCAATATCGGCGCGATCGCGGCTTAAATGATACAGCAATGGCTGTGTTGATTCAGCAACAAGTCCAGAGTGTGTATTCTGGTGTTGCTTTCAGTCGCGATCCCATTACCCAGCAAGGCGATGCGATCGTAATTGAAGCCCTTCCAGGCAGCCCGACGCAAGTTGTTTCGGGAAAAGTCACCCCAGAACAATATCGCGCTTTTGTCGTTGAAACAGAAAATTCTTATTCTGTACAATTAGAGGGTCAAGGACGAGTCCCACAATCATTAATTAAGCAAGTTGCTTACCTTGCTTACCGACTCGAAAAACGCTATCATGGCACTCCTCAAGATATCGAGTGGAGTTATGATGGGCAAACGCTTTGGGTGTTGCAATCTCGACCGATCGCCACTCTGTTACCCATCTGGACGCGCAAAATCGCTGCTGAAGTGATTCCCGGAGTAATTCACCCTTTAACATGGTCAATTAATCGTCCCTTAACTTGTGGAGTTTGGGGAGAATTTTTTACTTTAGTTTTAGGCGATCGCGCTTTGGGGTTAGATTTCGCCAAAACAGCAACTCTGCATTATTCCAGAGCCTACTTTAATGCTTCCCTCTTAGGAGATATTTTTCTCAGAATGGGACTGCCACCGGAAAGTCTGGAATTTTTAACCAGAGGAGCTAAATTAAGTAAACCGTCCTTGCAGTCAACTTGGGAAAATTTGCCAGGACTAGGGAAGTTGCTGAAGCGGGAATTAAATTTAGAAAAGGACTTCAAGGAAGATTATCACAAACGGTTCATTCCTGGGTTGTCGCAGTTGGCGCAGTCAGATATAGATAGCTTGGAACCACCGGCGTTGTTGGCAAGAATTGATTTTATTCTAGAGTTGCTGCGTCATGGAACGTATTACAGCATTTTAGCTCCCTTGAGTGCTGCCCTAAGACAGGCGATTTTTCGAGTAAAAGATGGGCAAATCGATCATAGCGTCACCCCAGAGGTAGCGGCATTGCGATCGCTCAGTGCGATCGCTACAGATGCCAAGCAGGTATTGGTTGAGTTTGAGCCACAGCAAGTATTTGAACAATTAAAGCAATCCCCGGAAGGAGAGAAGATCCTCCAAGAATTTAACGAATTGCTGCAAGATTACGGCTACTTAAGTGAGGTGGGAACCGATATCTCCGTTCCCACTTGGCGGGAAAATCCCCAAATGATTCAGCAGATGTTTGTGCAGTTAATGCAGGGAAACGAACCACAAGCAGGTGCTAAAGATGCGATTAATAGTATCTTTGCCAGTAAGCGCAAACGCTCTTTCGTGCAACGGCGCGTGGATATCAAAGGACGAGTCACCGAAGTTTATTCCCGGCTTTTAGCTGAATTACGTTGGAGTTTTGTGGCTTTAGAGAAGATTTGGTTAAAGTCTGGCTTACTTAGGCAAACAGGCGATATCTTTTTTCTCAATTTTGATGAAGTGCGGCGTCTAATTGGAGATGAAGATTCCAGCTTAATCGAGCAGTTAGATAAGTTAGTGGAATTTAGGCGATCGCAATTTCTGCAAGATAGCGAGATTATTCAAATACCTGTTTTAGTCTACGGCAATACACCTCCTCACCCCTTAGCTCCCTCTGAACTCTACTCTGACCAAATTTTACAAGGTATTGGAGCCAGTCATGGGCAAGCCGAAGGTAGGGTGAAAGTGTTGCGAAATTTACAAGACATTCCAGAAGTCGATCGAGATACGATTCTGGTAGTGCCTTATACAGATTCCGGCTGGGCCCCATTATTATTAAGGGCTGGAGGATTAATTGCCGAAGCTGGAGGAAGACTTTCTCACGGTGCGATCGTTGCTCGTGAGTATGGAATTCCCGCCGTGATGGATGTTCGCGGTGCTACATGGCTTTTGCAAGATGGTCAACGAGTCAGGATTGATGGGTCTAGGGGTATTGTGGAATTATCTAATGATTTAAGACCCGAATGATTACCACTTCCCTGAAAGATTTGCCTGAAGAGTCGGTTTCTCACAATGCCGAAATCAAGAAAAAGGTGATGTTACGCTTCGGCGATTTACCTCACCTAACTAACTTTTCTCAAGCACGTTTTGCTCCTGGACAAACCGCACCAGCACACGCGCATCAAGATATGTGCGAGGTATTCTTTGTAGAAGCTGGTTTGGGAGTAATTCACATTGATGGTACAGAATACCCCTTGCTTCCGGGAAACTGCGTAGCCATCGAACCGGGAGAAGTACACGAAGTTGTCAATAGTGGCTCAACCGAACTTGTTTTGACATACTTTGGTTTGCGAGTCGAAAAATCGAGCTAATCATTCAGTTAGGATCGTTAACTAGCAATTGAGGTTAATTTGATTTTGAATAAAACACGCAGGGGGACATAACAATGTTATGTCCTTAGAAAAGTTTGCGGATGTTGCTTATAAATCAATACATTTCAGATCAAATCAAAACCCTGATGTAGAGACGCGATAAATCGCGTCTTCAAAAATCAATGATTTATTAATATACCAAGGGTGTCGCGTTGCGCATCTGACGCAAAGAATTTATACAAGCAGGACAATCACAACCAAATAAGTCGATTGCCACATTGCTTTCTTCATCATTGAACTCCAGCATGGGAGCATCTTCTTGAGAAAACTCTATTTCACGCTGATAGTTAGGAATTTGAGCCAATACAGAAGCCCTGGCACATACTAAACCCACTTTATGTTTATTGCGTATACAAGATAGACGATCTGTGCTTTTGACTCCTGGTTCTGGCTCCATAGCTTGTGCGTGATTTAGCATTACTCCCATAGAGAGAAGAGAGCTAATCAGCACTGGAGAAGAAAGCAAACTCAGTATGAATTTGTTCATTGGTTTTCTTGAAAAACAATCTCGATTGCTCAGATTATCCGATTAAATCTTACAGTGCAAGTAAATGTGTATCAGGAATAGCCCAAAATCCAGATGTAGAGATGCAATTTGTCGCGTCTTTGCAATCTAAAATTTTCATCAAAAAACCTTAACCGAACCGTATTGTCATATAATGCAAGTCTGTTTCTGATAATGTCAAAGCAGAAGTTGCTACAGACTGCGCAAAACACCGAAACGCGAAGGCAGAAGCTCTTACAGGCTGCGCGAAACACCGAAACGCGAAGGCAGAAGCTCTTACAGACTGCGCAAAACACCGAAACGCGAAGGCAGAAGCTCTTACAGGCTGCGCGAAACACCGAAACGCGAAGGCAGAAGCTCTTACAGGGAAGACGGAAGTTGCTACAGGCTGCACGAAACACCGAAACGTGAAGGCAAAACAGAGAAGTTTATTAGTATTTTGTACTCCAATTGACCTGATGTCTGCGTCAAAGTGACTTGACAGCAGTTTTCATGTACATGTATTTGAACCACACCTGTCGTAGGGGCGCAAGGCCTTGCGCCTCTAGCGCGTGGTCTATTTACCTGAAAATAGCCGTAATTGATGAGTTATATTATGTCCGCCTAATTAGTTATAATTCCCACATCTGTGCAAAAACCAGGAAACCCTCTTTCCCCCTGACCCCTGCTCCCCTGCCGTCTTAATGATAAGTCTTTAACCGGACACGATATTAGTATTGGCGCGCTCGGCGTTTCACCACTTAATAAATTAATAGAGTGGCTGTTAACAAAAAATAGGTGAACTTTGAACAAGCTAGAGTATGAGATTAGTCGCAAATACGACATTACTTAGTGTAAGGCGAAATGATCTAAGCGACTGAACGATGAATCGCTCTACAATGCGATACGCGATCGCCTCCGTGCCATCATTATCATTATGTCAGCAGGTACAAGCGTTCTAGGCATGGTTCCCTTGGCAATCTTTCTAGGACAGGGATCTCAACTGTATCAAGGTCTAGGAATATGCCTTAACCGGAGGTTTAGCATTTTCTACAAGTTAAGGCATTTACCAAGGCTTTCCTGACAATAATTGCTCAGACAATCACAGATATGCTAAAAAGTAACTCCAATCTTTACTGCTGTGATTGCGGTGCAAACTGTGCAAATACCTCCGCCCCTGTTAGGTTCTTGGTTTCATTGGCAAAACAGTAATATTTGGGCTTTTCATCTATGAATATCTGACGCTCGAAAACAAGACCTTCACAGCTATCGAATAGTCCAACGGGTATGAAATGCTGGTTATTTTGTTTGAATTTGTAAAATAGATGGCTACCACACTTCTTACAGAATGCACGCTCTGCCCATTCTGAAGATTGATAAACTTCGATATATTGTTCACCAGAGAAGCTAACCTCATTTTCACAGTCAACTACTAACAAAGGTCCTCCACCCCAGTTGCGACACATACTACAATGACATGCTTCTACCCGATCGCTCATACGGGTTGTAGAAACGTTTACTACTCCGCACAAGCAGCTACCTTTTGCAATGCTCACATTAGACATATTGTTTCTCTGCTCCCAAAAATGCGCTCTATTTTTACATTCTTTTTTGTTTTATGCTGGAAGTATCTGCACTATTGAGTTTAGAGGCTGATACAACTAATCTAGTCGCTTCTTGACGCTGATTTAAATCAACATTGATGTTACATCTCCAATTTCAAAATATGGAGTTTTGCATCGATCGCGTAGAGTTTAACTCGATGGATGGGCTGAGGTACGAAGCCCATCCTACCGTGGTTGAGTGCAAACGTCTTATTTCAGTTTGCAGCTTGCGGTAAGTTCTAGATTGTAGAAAGTCCCTGGTTTGGGATTAATTGAACGCAACTGCTGGACAAAAGCATTAAATGTTGTATTGCTGATCCCGAAGCCAGCTTCAGCACAAGCAGATAAACCTCCTTCGATGGGAATAGATCCAGTTCTGGGACTATATACAATGAATTTATCGACGGTACTAGTGCCGACAGCAGACCCGATAACCTGGCGAACTGTTCGCAAAGCAGCATTATCTAAGGAACCACCAATACTGCCAATACTGATATTAACGGCACGACTTTCAGCCACTGCCGGCGCACTAATCGACAATATTGCCCCCACAATCATCAAACAGCTGAACTTCTTCATTTTCCTCTCCTCCAAAAAATTGAAAAACTAATAATTAGGTTTCGACATGGATGAAGTACATCAGAGACTTTACCATGTAAGGTTTTCAGACACTAGAGTGTGTGTAAACTACAAAATCTATGATTCTGAACTTTTGAGAATTACTTCAGCATTAGGTCTTTCCTTTTCTGAAAAATATTAATTTCTTAAAAATTCTTTATAAAATCGCCTTTGCAGGCCCTAGCTGTCTAATTGGTGTTGGTTACAGGGAAGCTGAAAAAACATCTAGCAACAGCTATCCCAGTATGAGACTGACTCAATCTCAATGTAGAACAGACCAGCGCTGTGGAGTCCTTGCCTGATTCGCAACTTCAGCCGCTTATATCCTTCAATAACAATATCAGGTAAACTTGGCAGTGAATTTAGATATCGCAACTAACTGCCATAAATCCTCTTTTCATAACCTATCCATTCTTTTTCTCGTAAAAGATACTTTTGAATTTTACCAGTACTAGTTTTTGGCAGAGTCGTAAATTCAATTGTCGTAGGGCATTTAAAAGCAGCAATTTGATCGCGGCAGAATTGGATTAAATTTTGTTCTGTAACTTGCGCGTTTTCTTTGAGGGTAACAAAAGCTTTTGGCACTTCACCCCGCTTGGCATGAGGTACAGCAATAACTGCACATTCTAACACGGCTTCATGGCGGTAAAGACATTGTTCAACTTCAATACTAGAGACATTTTCTCCATTTGTAATGATGATATCTTTCATGCGATCGCGCACTTCAATATAACCGTCAGGGTGCATTACTGCTAAATCACCGCTATGAAACCATCCTCCTCTAAATACCCTTTCAGTTGCTTCTGGGTCATTATAATAGCCTGTCATCACCATATTTCCCCGCATTACCACTTCCCCCATTGTTTCACCGTCCGCCGGGACATCATTCATATTTCGATCTATAACTCGCAAACCATCTGCACCGATATAAGGTACGCCTTGACGTGCCATAAGTTTTGCTTGTTTTTCAATATTTAAATTATTCCAATCTGATTGATATTCACAAACACTATATGGGCCATAAACTTCTGTTAAACCATAAACGTGAATAATTTTTGCGCCAATTTTAGTAAGTTTTTCAATTAATATTGGTGATGGTGGTGCGCCTGCTATAGTGATAGTTAGAGGTTTTGCTAATAATTGCGGACAGTCTGGATGATTGAGGAGAGAAATTAAAATTACAGGTGCAGCATTTAAATGAGTTACCCCTTCTTGTTGAATTAACTTCCAGATATTACCAGGGTTAAACTTACGCAAACAAATATGAGTACCACCGATAGCAGTTACCGCCCAAGTAAAACACCAACCATTGCAGTGAAATATCGGCAGAGTCCATAAATAAACTGAGTTAGGTGTTAGTGTTGTTTCAATTATTTATCCTAAAGAGTTAATATATGCACCGCGATGAGAATACATTACACCTTTGGGTTTACCAGAGGTTCCACTAGTGTAATTAATAGAAATCGTATCCATTTCATCTGTAATTACCCAAGGCAAAGGAGTTGGATTACCAGTTTGGAGAAATGCTTCATAATCCTCTCCATTTATCGGTTCAAATCCTTGATTATCGCTGATATTGATTATATACTTAACAGTTTTGAGACTATTTTGAATAGGTCGAATTATATTTGTTAATTCTGTATCAATAAAAAGAAATTTAGCAACGCAATCATTTAAGATATAAGCAACTTCCTGAGAAGCCAAACGAGTATTAATAGATACGAGAATCCCACCTATTAAAGGCACAGCAAAATGGGCTTCTAGCATGGGTGGAGTATTGAAACAAAAAAAAGCGACGCGATCGCCTTTTTCAAGTCCAGCATGATGCAGTGCTGAGGCTAGACAATTGATCCGCTCTGCAAATTCTCTGTAAGTGAAGCGTTTTTGATTATATATAATAGAAACTTTATGACTATAGACTTTAGCATTACGTTGAATAAAAGTTAGAGGTGTGAGAAAGCTGCGGTCAACTGCTTCAGGGTTCATGGCTAATGCTAACAGTAATTATTTACTGCATGAGCATACCATACGGTCATAAAACACTACATGATTTTTACAGTACTTAGCTACCGCGATCGCATTCAATAAGACTAGACTCAGGGGCAGGCTCAGTCTACCTTGAGATTTCGGTTACTTGCAAATGGTAGGCACTCAAGGTTTTTTCTCACAGAGATGCCAGTATCATTTTTACGATGGTGACTGCATTTATTATGGCTTTGTTCCAGTGTTGACGATCGATTGAAAAATTTAAATTATACAATTAATATCCGGAAAACCAAGGTGAAGTTAGGAAACAATAGTGAAGATATGATTGTAAATTTCTTTGATTGAGTTAATATAAAAGGTTTTCACAATGGTTACTACTTCTGTACACTATTTGCAAATTCTGGGCAATCCAAATATTGAAATTTCTCAAGATGAGTTGCGATCGCTTTTAGGAGAAATAGAAGTACAACTGCATCGTAGCCGAGTTTATCGACGTGCTTTAGCGATTGTGCAGAAGTTAATAGGTGAAGAAACAGATCAAGCTCAAGATTTATTAAAAGCCGTAGGTAGAGAAGCGATTGGTTTAGCATTTCGACAATTTGCCCAACAAGAGCAAAAAGTTGAAACAGCTACAGATACGAAGCAAGCTACAGAAACAGTCAATTCTTCATCAGAGATACAGCAAGAGTATTGTACTCAACAAGAACAATCCTCTAAAAATGCAGCAGAAAATTCGCTGTGGAAAAAACCACTGCAATTTCTGAATCATCAGAGAATTTCTCAAGCAGAACTTGCCTTGCAAGCAGACCAACAACGTATGGTGTGCCTACGTCAAATCGGGCAACAACTCCAGAAAAACCGTCAGTCCAAAGGGCTTTCTTTAGACCACATCCAGCTTTCCACTCATATCCGAACCGAGCTGATAGAGGCATTAGAAAACGGCAACTCGAAAGAATTGCCAGATGACATTTTTGTACGTGGATTTATCCGACGTTATGGAGATGCTTTAGGACTTAATGGTGTTGCTTTAGCTGCTTCTTTGCCAGTACAAGCAGCTATACCAGTAACTCAGCCTCTTTCGTACCAATCTAAAAAAGGAATGGGATTAGAAATTCGTCCGACGCATTTATATGTAGGTTATACAGCTCTTCTTGCTGGTGCAATGGGAGGATTAGCTTTGATGTCCCAGCAACAAGCAAATACCAATATATCAACTGAGCAAGATAACTCTTCTTCGGTTTTACAATCGTTAAAACAACAATCCCCTACTGTTAAACCGGGGATTAAATCCATTAATAATACTGGTGTGGCTGTCGGATCTGATATTTCCCCACCAGAAGGATCGTATTAACGAACTGCACCACAATCCAATTACATCTTAATATTGACCTCAGTTCGGGAAAAGTCAGTTTAATGTAGAGTTTCAGCTTATCCCGAACTCAGCTTTTATTAAATCTTACGCCGTCCTCGCCACTCCATTCCGATCATGAGTGGTGAGCATAGTCTGCGTAGGCAAAAAATATTGTGTAAAAGCTAAAAAACTGTAATTGGGAGTTAATTGATTTGACTTTTCACAGTATCTGAAAAACCTCACTTCTATTTATCTCTCCTTTTAGGAGAGAGATTTTGAATTTTCCCCTTTACTGACGCGGTAAGGGGATTTTTGGTAGACTTTTCCACATAACGTGAAAAGTCAGGTTAATTGAGATATTGGAACCTTTATGAAAGTCAGGTTAAAATCGCAAGCAAAGTGTAAATCTGAAGTGAAACTATGAAAACTGCTGAAAAATTAGCTGCCGGTTGGCTACTGACACTCGGATTCATGTTTGTAACTCTATCAGCAACAGCGGCACTAGAAAAATTCGCTACACCTAAAGCCATCTCAATACCGGCGGGTGAGTATGAGTTTAACGCACCGAATGCTACTTATGAAGATAATAATGCTGCTGTTGGTGGTCTAATTTTTGGTGTCCCTACCCTAACACTGGGCACGTGGTTAGCATTGGGATTGTACCGTCAAAGTCGGCAGGAGAAAAAGGCAATTAATCAACAAGTTAGCGATCGCCTGCAATCGATTTTTTATGAGATGCTACAAGAAAATCACGGGCGCGTAACTGTTTTAGGCTTTGCCATCCAGTCACAATTACCCGCAGCCCACGCCAGACAATATTTAGATGAAAAAGCTAAAGAATTCAATGCAAATTTTAAGGTGAACGAAGAAGGGGCTGTATCATATCATTTTGATGTCTAATTGTCATTAGTCATTTGTCCTTTGTCCTTCGTCCTTTGTCATTTGTTATTTGTTATTCACTAATGACCAATTACTAATGACTAATGACCAATGACCAATGACTACTTTACAAACTTACGGCTAGGTCTCATGACGCAGATTTTTTTGAGCGTAGCTGCCATTTTAGGCGGTTTGTCGGTTGCTGCTGGTGCTTTTGCTTCCCATGCCCTGCGGGAAAAGATTAGTGAGCGATCGCTAGAAATTTTTGAAACTGGCGCTCGTTACCAAATGTATCATGCTCTGGCACTTTTTCTAGTAGCAATACTAATTAGTCGTACCGAGTCGCCTCAACCCACACTCGTAGCCAGTGGATGGCTATTTATTATTGGCATTGCTATTTTCTCAGGTAGCTTGTACGCCCTTAGCTTAACCGGTATTAAATCCTTGGGAGCGATCGCACCACTAGGCGGCACAGCCTTTCTTGCAGGTTGGGGTGCTTTAGCTTTTGCTGCTTGGAATTTGAAGTGGTAAAAAAGTTAGAAGTTAGGAGTTTTTAACTCTTAACTTCATTTTTTAGAGGATCATTTATCTTGTCTTTACAGCATATTTTCAACAAAAATGTTTTCTAAAAAATAATATTAGTCAATTCATCAATCATAATTTTAACAACGTGCATATAAATAAATTAATACCGTTATCTATAAATCACGCCGAATTTTCAATTTCTAAATTTATCTTGTTTAAAAAGGCTAGTAATGAGGAGTTAAAAGCTTATAAGTTATAGCTCTTTGTTCTCAGGCGTATTAACAAATTATCCAAATCTGCATTAGCTGAAGGTGCTTCTGGTAATGAGCTAGATTGATATGCATCTTGTAACTTATTATGCAGACGTTCATATTCTCTTTGATAAAAAGCTACATTAATACCTGACAAAATAGATTTTTCTGTATCTGTTAATTTTTGGGAGATCAAATCAGAAATATAGGGTAAATTAAAAACCTCATTTAGCTTAACTAAATTAGACTCAACTACTCCTGTTTGCATTAGATAGATACCAGTTAATAGAACTCGGTAAACATAAAGTAATGGTTTAATTCGATGTGTATGTTCTTTCTCAAAAAGTTTCCATTGTGTTGCGGCAAAACCAAAATAATGGTAGCTATGATGACGGGTAATATAATTTTTAGCAATGATTTTCAATTCCTCATGTTCAGGTGAGGTTATTAATATTAAAGGAGAATACAATTGTTCTAATACATAACCATTCTTTTTAAGTAGCATCAAAAAGAATTTTTTGACATCATGAGTTACTAGATCAATTTCTAAAGATTCGCGAACTTCTGAAATTTCAATAGTTTCATTTCTAGTCTGTAATCCCACTACTTCTTGAACTGGTAAAATATGCACACCACGCAAGTCATAATCAGAATCGGGTGAGGGAAAGCCATATAAGTGAGAACCGCTGATGATGGCGAATAAAAAGGGGTAAGGCTGTTGCCTAATAATTGTGTTAAGAGAAGTTGGAATATTCATATATTTCTAGGTAATTGGATTGCTTGCCCAGAAAATAGCATCATTAGTGTGGGAGCAGACTATGAGATTCAAATTGAGTGAATTTAGTGTGAAAAAGGCTATTGCTCCAGTCTACGATGAATATCGCTCGAAAACTTTTGCGCTATTTTAGGATATTAGGAGTTACGCACTGTACAAATGAATCATCTTGTGTATTAACGTAAATAGGTTGTTTCAGGCTTTTACAAAGCATCCTTTGTTAATTGCGATCGCAAAAAGATAATTGAAAAATCTAGCTAAAAGCCTTGAAAGGCATATCTATCATTTAGGATTTTCTGTCAATGCGTAAGTCCTAGATATGACAAAGCCACATTATTTAGTCAACTTCATTCTGACCAAAACAGACTCATGGTACAAGCCCCTAAATTTATTTATGGGGATAATAATTTTGAATTTTGAATTTTGAATTTTGAATTCCCCGAAGGGGTTGACTCGATCTGCTATTTGCTGGTACTTGGGGTATATTGCCTATATCAAATCTTTATCGCTGCGAGAACATAGCACTTAGGCACTTACTTGCTACTATTTTAATGGAAAATGCTGAAAAATAGCTTGAAAGCTTGAGCTATATTGCTCAAGCATGATTTTATTAACTATGGCTATGTGTTTCACTGATTGGAGTAAAGGTCTGCTATCAAAGTAACCTATTACGCCAAGCAAACGGAGGTTTCATGTCGATATCTAAAGCTATTAACAGCAAGGTTACTTCTCAAAGCAGCGTTGAAAAACGCTTGGAGATAGAACGTTTGGTAGGAGCAACTCAAATAGTTGCACCTAGTGTTGGGAGTGATGTAGTGAAGGGATTAACTCAAACACCTAAATCTCTACCCCCTTGTTACTTTTATGATGACCGTGGTTCCGATCTGTTTGAGCAAATCTGCGATTTACCAGAATATTATCTTACACGCACAGAAACAACGATTTTACAACAGTATGCTGGTGAAATTGCCAAGATAACTGGCGTTTGTGAATTGGTAGAACTTGGCAGTGGTAGTTCTAGTAAAACCCGCATTTTACTAGATGCCTATCAGCAACTAGGCTATCCTCTGCATTACCTACCAATTGATGTGAGTGCAGGTATGTTGGAAAATAGTGCCAAGCAGTTATTAAAAGATTATCCCTTACTCCAAGTTTATGCACTAGCGGGAACCTATGAATTAGCCCTTGCAAAACTCCTACCAACGCAATTACCGAGTCGGATGATTTGTTTTATTGGTAGCAGCTTAGGTAATCTTACCCCTGATGAGTGTGATGTGTTCTTTTCTCAAATTACCAATGCTCTACAAGTAGGTGAGTATTTTTTATTGGGGATAGATTTACGAAAGCCAAAACAGATTTTGGAACCAGCTTATAACGACAGCCAGGGAGTAACAGCTGCATTTAACCTCAATATGCTGGAACATTTAAATCAGCGGTTTGAGGGTAACTTTGACACCACCCAGTTTGAACACCGAGCATTTTACAATGAAAGCGAGCATCAAATAGAAATGCATTTACGCAGCTTGCGATCGCAAATTGTAGAATTACGCGCTCTTAATCTTAAGGTTAATTTTGCACAAGGTGAGACTATCCTCACCGAAATTTCCCGCAAATTTGACCTTGATCTTATCAAACAGCAACTAACTGCACAAGGTTTATTACCTCTTCATGTATGGAGAGATCCAAATCAATGGTTTGGCTTAATACTCTGTCAGCTGCAAGCATAAAGCAAATCAGAGTATGCCTGATATATATAGTGGTTCTCAGTTGAGTCCAATATATAGCTAACAAAAACAACCCTTCCCTAAAAGCATTAGGGAGTAACGCTCAAAGCCTCTCTCCTTAAAGGAGAGAGGTCAAAATGTATGAATGCAAATTTTGATCGACCTAAGCAAGTAAACTAAATATTTAATCGCTAATTATTGCTGCATCGAAGGTGTAGGAAAAATTCTGCTGAATATAGGAACCCGTGGACGAGGTTTATTTGCTGTTATATTGGTATTAGTAGCAGAAGAGTTATTAGTTACCTCAGAAAGAAGAGATGGTTTGCTATTAGTAGAATTGGTAAAATCACTTAATTGGGTAGCTGAAGGTGAACTTGAAGATATGGAAGTAACATTCTTAAGATTTTGATTGTTGGTTTTTACCGGAGTTTGAGCTTGAGATGGAGTAACAAGGAAAGTTGAACTTGTTCCTAATACCAGTACGAGCAAATGAGAAATATATTGTTGCATAGGGATTGGAATTGATTATATGCGTTCAGAAGTATTCAGAGCTTAAAGAAGTTGTGTTTGTTCTCAGTTAGAAATAAAACTGCAATTTTTCCATATAGTCATAACGCTGTTGTCCAATAAACTTGAACACAGCGATTTCAAATGAACAGACTATTAATGCTTAGTACATTAATTCGCTAACAACAATCTACTTTTCTTAATCAATAGGAAGCTCAACTCTCTTTTATAAAAGAAAGAGAGCAGTTATTTTAAGACTACTGAATCTGTCTGAAAAAAGTTAGCAAATAGATACACCTGGAATAATTGACGTTTTTTAATCAACTAAGCCAGCACAACTTTTAATATTGTATTTATATTTAACTTTTTAATAAAAGAGGAATGTTACTGAAATTTAAAAAAAACTGATTTATCTAAAATCAACTCTTACTCGCATATTTAACTAACTAAAGCAAAAAGTATATGAATTTTTAATAAAACCTAAGTTTGATAAGTAGTTTTCAGAACGCTTTGCTGCAATTAAAACAGAAATATAACAGCAGATTTGCACATTATCGATTACTCAATTAGAAGAATTAGCTGAGGTGCTGTTAGATTCCAACAGTCAAAGCGATTTAGTGAATTATTTAGGAAATATCTTTTTACCTCAACCTCATCAGGAAGATTAAGGGATGCCTACGTAAGAGAAAAGGGGGCAGGAATTAGGGAAATTTCTGCATCCTGCTCCCCTTCATCCTTGCTCCCCTACCTCTCTAGTCGAAATTATCAAAAACCGTTACAGCTTTGTGCCACACTCAGCACAGAAGTTGTGCGTAGGAGCATTTTTGGCATTGCAATGGCTACAATACACTGGCTCGGCTGCGGCTTTGGGCAGTTGCTTCTGCAAGCCGACCATTTGAGCGTTGCTCTTACCAGGGGCTACCATTGGATAGCAGTTTTCGTCTCTGGTGACGTGGACATTTAAGATTACTGGCCCTTTGTGTGCCAGCATTTCGGCGATCGCATCTTTTAATTGACTGCGATCGCTGATTATCATGCCTTTAATGCCATAAGCTTTTCCCAATAACTCTACGTCTGGCATTCCTATTTCCATGTCGGAGCATGAGTAACGTTCACCATAGAAGGCTTGCTGCCACTGGCGCACCATCCCTTGCCAGCCGTTGTTGATAATTATTGTCTTGACATTTATTCCATACTGTGCTGCTGTTCCTAGTTCCTGCAAACACATTTGGAAACTAGCATCACCGCTAATACAGATGACTTCTTCATCAGGAAACGCCACTTTCGCGCCAATTGCCGCAGGTAAGCCAAAACCCATAGTTCCCAAACCAGCGCTAGAAATCCAGCGCCTTGGGCCATTCTTCAGGAATTGTGCTGCCCACATTTGATGCTGTCCGACATCTGTGGTGTAGAAAGCGTGGGGTGCTTGACTATTGACTTCTACAATTACTTCTTGGGGTGAAATGCTGTCGGGATGCTGCGGCACTATGAGAGGATACTCATCGCGCCAACGGTTAACTAGATTTAGCCACTCTTGGTTTTGATTTGGTGTAGCCTTAATCCCTGCTTCTTTGCAGCGACGCAACAAGTCTATCAACACGTTCCGTACATCGCCGACGATGGGCACTTCGGGAATGCGGTTTTTGCCGACTTCTGCTGGATCGATGTCGATGTGAATTACTTTGGCGCGGGAAGCGAATTCGTCTAACTTACCTGTAACGCGATCGTCAAATCTAGCGCCGACGCAAATCAGCAAGTCACAATCACTAACAGCGAAGTTAGCGTAAGCAGTGCCGTGCATCCCCAACATTCCCAAAGCGAGGGGATGATGTTCGTCAAAGGCACCGATCCCCATTAAAGTTGTGGTGACAGGGATATCGAATAATTCAGCTAGTTGTTTGATTTCTTCATGAGCGCCAGCTGCGATCGCACCACCACCCACATACAATAGCGGACGGCGACTTTCAGTAATCAACTGAATTGCGGCATGAATTTGTCGGGGATTTCCCTTCACCGTGGGACGATAACCGCGTAACTTGACTGAACCTGGTTTTACAGGTACATAGTCAAATTCTTCTAGAGCTACATCTTTGGGGACATCAATCAAAACTGGCCCCGGACGCCCAGTGCTAGCGATGTGGAATGCTTCGGCGACAATTCGCGCCATATCTTTGGGATCGCGCACCACATACGAGTGCTTGACGATTGGGAGGGTAATTCCGTAAATATCAGTTTCTTGAAACGCATCTGTACCAATCGACGGACGTGCTACCTGTCCCGTGACTACAATCATCGGGATTGAATCCATGTAGGCGGTGGCGATGCCTGTCACCAAGTTAGTTGCTCCTGGGCCAGAAGTACCAAAGCATACTCCTACTTTGCCTGTAGCACGGGCATAACCATCAGCAGCGTGGGCTGCGCCTTGCTCGTGTCTCACGAGAATGTGCTTCATAGCACCAGTTGCTTCCACCTTATATAGGTCATCGTAAATTGGGAGAATTGCCCCACCAGGATAACCAAAAATATAATCAACGCCGTGGCGATGAAGGCTGTCAAGCAGAGCAAAACCGCCAGATGCACGTTTGGGCACGACTGGCGGACTAGAAGCACGAGACTGTTTGTGATTCTCGATTTGTGGGAGACTAATTGGGGAAAGCGATCGCACGGTCAAACCTCAGACTATAGCTAAAGTTAATGCTGAATTCTGTAGTTAAGATTTCATTTTAATGGAAAAGTCCAATTAAATTCTGAGAATTTTATATATTAGATATAAAGCTAGATTATTAGCCTACATTAATTAAATTACGTCTTGCAAGACATTGCGGGTATTTTTCCAAGCCCAAACACCGACAACCACGACAACAATACTCATTCCTACTAGTATAAATCGCAAGCCCAGAGCATCAGTTAATGGGCCAGTAATCGCCAGAGGTAATGCCAGAGCGATGTTGACGGCATGATTTTGAAAGCCAAATACTTTACCGTGCATGGTCGGTGGTGTTTGCTGTTGAATTAAAGTTTGCATGGGGACACCAATTAAAGCAGCACCTATACCCAAAAATGCACAGAGTCCTAGCGCCAGCAACAAGTTGTGCGTAAAAGTGAACACTCCTAAAACTAGTGCGATCATCAAAAATCCAATTAAAGGTAGAGGCTTGCGATGCAATTTATCACCCCAGTGACCTAAAATTGCCGCACCAAAGACCATACCCACGCCTGCTGCTGCCAAGAAAAAGCCAAACTGTTTTTCTTTTAGACCAAACTCCTCAGCTAATCGAATCGTCAGCACTGTTAAGGCTGCAAACACACAATATAAGGTTGTCAGTTGCAGCATAGCGTTCAAGATCAAAGGGTTTTTCCTGAGATAGCGCAGGCTCTCAGTGAATTCAGCCCAAGGGTGATTTGATGCCCGATGTTCCCGGTGAGGTTTGTCTTCTTTAAACTTAATTGGCTGCATAATTGCAGCCGATAATATATATAATCCACCAACCACAAGCTCTTGACCGTATTCTTCTCCCATCCAGCTTTTCGACAAACTCAAAATCGGCTCTCCAATGGCAAAACCAACAATTAAAGCTCCCATCATCGTGCTGCTAAACAGCGCATTAGCTGCCAACAAATTTTCTCGCTTCACTAACAAGGGAATTGCTGCTTGCTCGGCTGGTGCAAAAAACTGCGTCACCGTGGAAATAGCAAAAGTCAGGATTAACAAAATCAGGAATTGTCGTGGTAACAAGGGAAGACACAGCGTTAATATTCCCCGCACGACATCTGAGCCGACCATTATCAGCTTTTTTGGCAATCGGTCAACAAAGATACCACCAGCAGAGCCGAACAAAATTGCTGGGATTGTAAAGGACAGCATCAAGGTTGAGTACATTGAGTTTTGTGCCAACCCAGGAAGCGGTGGGTAGTTCTCCAGCAGAGCAATCAGCAAAACGAAGAAGACCTTATCTGCTAATTGGGACAGAAGTTGCCCAATCCACAGGAGCATAAAACCACGGTTTTTTAGCAGTGCGCTAAACCCGTTATTAACAGCAGCTGGTTCAGTTGGAAACATTAGATACTTTGGGTAGATGGGGCATGGGGCATGGGGTATGAGGCATGGGGCATGGGGCATGGGGCATGGGGTATGGGGCATTGGGCATTAGACAGAGGGGAGAATAAATGTTGATTCCAAACTCCAAACTCCAAACTCTTAACTCCTAACTTCAAACTCCAAACTCCTAACACCAAACTCCTAACTCCTAACTCCTAACTCCTAATTCTGTTGTCCGGATTAATTTGCTTCATAGTGCTTTAACAGCATAAGCAAAAATTCAGCTGCTGTCAGACGACCTTTGGGTGGAATAATCTCGATGGATGAATCTACCCAGCAGCCTTGTACAGTTTGGGGAGATTTCCAGATGGACAAATGATCGACTCCTGGTTCTGCATAAAAGTTATTTTGCCCACTACCAAGTAAACATGAACTCCAATGAGTGAAATAATCATGACTTATCCGATGAATCGGGAAATTTCCCTGTAGTGGTACTCCCCATCCATCTATAGCAATAAACGCTTTCACACGACCACCCAAGAGTTGCCACAAATGTGCTGCCCCTATTGCCCCAACTACCCCAGCACTAAAGCTAATAAATATAATTGGTGATTTTATAGAGTCGGTCAAGCCATACCTGCGGTGAGCTAGGCTAACGCGCAAAAACTGCAAAATATGAAATGCTGATAAAACTAAAAAATCTTTACCCGGATAAACCAGGATATTTGGGGGATTAGGTGCGATCGCGCTATTACCAACTACATCTAACAATTCTACTCTAAAGCTTTCAGTTAACTCTGGCTCATGAATTCCAGGGCAAATAATTATACTCATCTATAACACTATTTTTGATTTTTTGAGTCTTACGATGTACAGAGTTTTTTTCAAAAATCAAGGAGTTTATATATATTACCTTGCTTTTACTGAGGAAATTATAGCCTCTTTACATATTTTTCCGAAAGAATACTATTCTAAAAAACTATTAATTTGAATTATAAATAATGTTAGATTAATCTAATCAGTCAAATGTTTATTTTTATAATTAGCTTTTTAATTTTAGTTTTAAGTATTTTTATTATTCTATATAATAGTTTAATTAAGAAAAAGAATCAAGTTCATAATGCATTTTCTACTATTGATGTAATTCTGCAAAAAAGAAGCGACTTGATACCTAGACTTGTTACCTTAGCTCAAATATATATGCAATTTGAGCAAAAAACATTGATAGAAATTAGTAGGCTCAGAAGTAGAGCAACTTCAAAAAACTTAAGCGACAATAGCCGAGTTGCTGTAGAAGACCAAATTTCGATAATGTTAAGTAAAATTATAGTAATAGTTGAAGCATATCCCGAATTAAAAACAAACGACCATTTTATCCAATTACAATATTCCTTAAGTGAAGTAGAAGAACAACTTTCCGCCGCCAGAAGATTCTATAACTCTGCCGTAACTGAATATAATAACGCCGTAGAAATGTTTCCAACAAATATTATAGCTTCGTGGATGAAGTATAAACTAAAATTGCAGTTTCAAGCTAATCTACAAGCAAAAAACAATGTAAATATTGAAATAAACCATAAGTAATTTAAAAAAAAATGCCAAAATTTAATTCTGCACAAAATCAGGAATTATTAAATGGAATAGCTAAACTATTACAATATAAAAAATACAATTTAGCGCTTCAGGGATTGGAATTTTTTTTCCAAGATAATACAGAAACCAATACAAAAGAATATTTATATGCACGAGTATTGCTTTTAGACGCATACCTCTATAATAGTCACTTTGATCAAGCAATTAAATTATGCCAAGAATTGAGCAACAGTAAACATAAAACAACTCAGATATTAGCACAATACTATCTTGCCGAAGTATTTTCAGAAGCTAAACCTACAAAACAAAAATCATCACTAAATTCACCTAAAAGTTCACTCACCCCTGCACAAGCGACTGAACTTATAAACACTGGGTATGAAGCTCTTACTAAAAAACGCTATAAAGAAGCAATTAGAGCATTTAAAATTTTCTGGCAAGCCGCTTCTCCGACCACGAAAGAATATTTAAAAGCACACAAATTACTGATAAAAGCATATCAGGAAAATGGGCAAATTAATCAGGCGATCGCTCTTTGTCAGCAACTCCTGATTAATGAACACGAACCAACACGAAAATGGGCAAATTAATCAGGCGATCGCTCTTTGTCAGCAACTCCTGATTAATGAACACGAACCAACACGAAAATGGGCAAGGCGACTTTTATTTACAGATAATATTATTGATGTGTCTGCGACTTCACAAAACCCTACCGAATCAGAACTTAAGCTACAAACACCAAGCGAAACCTTGCCAGAAGAACCCGAACCAGCTCTTGAAAAGTTTACGCCAAAAACATTAAAAGAATTCAAAGTATTTTGTCAGAAAAATCTATTGAGTGAATTAAAAACACTTGAAACTTATAGAAAACAAGTTTTATTATCTATTGTTACTGCTCATCTAGTTTTTTTATCTCTTGCAATTATACTAATTAGGTTTTTTACATTTATATCTCCTTTTATTAAAGTTTCTAGCGAAACTAGTTTGTCTTTTAAGGTTGGATCTGAATTAATAATATTAATACCATTTGGATTTATCATTTTCTTTTTCTGTTATTTATTAGTCTTTTTGTTACTTTTTTGGGCTTGGATAATTTTTTATGGTGCAGCATTTGAAACATTTTTTAGCCCCTATAAATCAAAAATGCCTGAAAAATTATTCACTTTTATTCATGAAAAAGAAACATTAAGGTATATAAATCATTCTTCACCTATAGATATCAAAAATATTACAGATAGCTTCAACCACAGCCAATTGTTTCAAGGAATTGTAAAATCAAACAATATTATACAAGATGATTATATTTATGGCAAAATCAATGGTATTGATATCCACTTTTCTAATATTCGCGCAGAATCAGAGTTGAAGCACTCTCGGACAAATCCTCTAGATATTCCATCAATTACAATTTTGCAAGAAGACACAACTTACTCAACTTGGTATGCCTTGTATCATCTTACTATTATTCCACCATTTATATCTTATACATTTTTCTTACTTGTAAGGTTATTAAAAATAATTCCATATATACTTGGCAGTATTTTGCAAGGTAAAAACATTGAATATAAAAAATTTGAAGCTGAGGTTTTTAGAAATAACTTCACTCGTGCAAGTGTAGTTTTTAAAGGATTATTTTTTCAAGCTAAATTTCAAACAAATCTGCGGACTGTTACAATCGTTCAGCCAAAATTCATTAAGGCTAATATTAATACTATTAATATTGCTAACAAAGATGAAATTAAATTAGAAGATCCAGAATTTGCTAAATTCTTTATTGTTTATGGGGACGATCAAATAGAAGCCCGTTATATTTTATCTACTAGTTTAATGGATAAAATAGTTAATTTTCGCAAGAAAACCAATAGAAATATTTATATTTCTTTTGTTGATGACATGATATACGTAGCCATTGAAGAAGCAGTAGAAAATAATATATTTGAACCTAATCTATATAAAAGTGTGTTAAGCTTTGCGTCTTTAAGGGAATATTTTGAAACTCTTAACTTGATGCTGGGCATTGTTGAAGATTTAAATCTTGATAGACGTATTTAGCAAAAAGCTACACCAAATTAATTTCACTGAAAACGTGGCTTTTTGGCATCTTAAGCACTTTCGCTATTCCAGCACGATAGCAGATACCGCATTGGTTCAATGCCCAATGCCCAATGCCCTACATAAGTTTTATATGTCTTTTGATGTATTATTTTGATTTTCCCACCTATCCTATCCCCCTGGATGGGATAATAAGTTATAAGTAGGGAAAATGTGCAAACTGTTCTCTAACTTTATATTTCTCTGCACTCTGGTTATATTGAGGAATTAATTGTGGTTGCCACGCCGGAAAAAGTACAACACACCCACGAGCATCTATCAGGTAAAGACCGTGTAGCCGTATTGCTTATGGGCTACGGCGAAGTCGAAAGCTACGAAGATTTCGCCAACTATAACGAACAGGCTTTAAATCTACTTACAGCAAAATTTGCACCAGTGCCAACCTGGATTTATCCGCCTCTGGCAAAGCTTTTGGCGCTATTTGACCGCCATGAGTGGGGACACACACATCACGATTTTATCTCCCCACACAATGCCATCTTTGAACAGCAGCGTGCTGGGATTGAGAAGAATTTACAAGAAAAATGGGGCGAGAAGGTTCAAGTTTTCAAGGCTTTCAACTTTTGCGCTCCTTTTCTACCCAATCAAGTTTTGGCAGAAATCAAAAACCAAGGTTTCGAGAAGCTGCTGATTTACCCACTGCTGGTTGTTGATTCTATTTTTACTAGTGGGATTGCGATCGAGCAAGTTAACAACGCTCTGGTTGAGTTGGCTGATGGTGAAGAACATTGGGTTAAAGCACAGCGCTACATTCCTTCTTTCTTCAACGAACCAGCTTATATCGATTTGATGGCTCATCTGGTTGAGGAGAAAATTGCTGAGTTAGCCGGAGCTTATCTACCTTCTCAAATCGGTATTGTCTTAATGAATCACGGCTGTCCCCACAAAGCTAAAGGCTTTACTTCTGGGATTGCCGAAAGTGAAGCAATGTACGACTTGGTTCGGGAAAAGTTGATTAACCGCTATCCCTTAATCTCCGTGGGTTGGCTCAATCATGACACACCCTTAATTGATTGGACACAGCCAAATGCAGAGCAAGCTGCAAATAACCTGATCCAATTGGGTGCGAAAGTGGTAATTTTTATGCCAATTGGCTTTGCCACAGAAAACCACGAAACTCTATTGGATGTACACCATATCATCCATGCTTTAGAGAAACAGCATCCTGGCACGAACTACGTGCAAATGGCTTGCGTCAACGACCATCCAGAATTTTTGGCAATGGCGGCGCAATGGGCTGATACTCATATAGCAGAGTTGTTGTCAGAGCAACCTTTAGCAGTTAATCCCCAACTAGCTGGGGATCACCATCATCACCACCACCATCATTAAGTAAAGTTTGAGTTTAATAGGGTGGGCAAAGCTTTGCCCATCCTACAACTAATTTACGCCCTGTAATTTGCGAGTGTTATCAACTAAACTCTGAGCAAATTGATCGAATCTTTGAGAGAGCTTTTCATCTACTAATTTTCCTTCGGGACTAAAAGCACCCCAAGCTTGTCCGATCGCAATTTGTTCGGGAATCACCCAACCATGTACCCATCGTACAATTAACCGTAAGTCATTTAGGGCATTGCTATTAGACTGACCACCCAAAACACTAATCAATCCTGTGACTTTATCAGACAGTTGGTCAAAACTCATCAAATCTAAGGCATTTTTCAGGACACCACTAACGCCACCATGATACTCAGGTGTCGCTAAAATTAATCCATCAGCCTGACTAACTGTATTTTGCAAGCGCTGAACATCTGGATACTCTGGATACTCCTTTGCGCCAGTGCAAAATGGTAGCTGCAACTGCCGTAAATCGAGAATTTCTACCTCTGCGCCTACAGCTTCAACCCTTTGCGCTGCAACTTCTAAAGCAAGCTGGGTATAAGAGTTGGGTCTTAAACTACCACCAATGCCAATAATTTTCACCATAATTAACCCACAAACTATTAACTAGCTACTATCACCAGATTTCTTAAAAGCGGAATCGTTATGACTATGTTTATCTTAGCGATTTGTGCCGAAATGTGTCAAATTAATATCTACTGGAGATTGAGGAAGTAGGGGAGCAGGGGAAAAGTAGGAGGAAGTTTTCCCCTATCTGCGCACCTTTGCCTCTTGTACCCAATGTCTAGTCTTAACAACTGCATAAATCTAGATAGCGATCGCTCAACTTTATGTAATAGCCTGAAGAAACTTGGGAATGCTTTTGTGTGGAAGTTAGACTAGATAAGAAAAGTGTAATTTCCAGTTATTACAATTTTTGATAGAAGAATAGGCATAAAACCAGCGCTTAACTTGTGCCAGCAGACAAAGGGTAATTATTATGACAAATTCGGGAAAAAAAGCATTGATAAAAAGGCAGTCCTCAAAGCGCGTTGCTTGGGTTGGTGCAATTGCTGCTAGTTTGATTATGTTGCCAGGAATTTTCGGAAGTACTCCTGTCATGGCACAAAAGGCAGAAACCGCTTCTCTAAATTATGGTGACTTGATCAAGAAAGTGAAGGCGGGAGAAGTCGAGAAAGTAGAGCTTGACGAAACCGAACAGCTAGCAAAGGTTTATCTCAAGGGACAAAAAGATAATACACCACCGCAACAGGTGAGACTTTTGGCACAAAACACAGAGTTAGTCAACATTCTCAAAGACAAGAATGTTGATTTTGGCGAAGTTTCCTCTGCTAACAGTCGAGCTGCTGTTGGACTGTTGATTAATTTGATGTGGATTTTGCCACTGGTGGCTTTAATGCTATTGTTCCTCCGGCGCTCTACTAATGCTTCTAGCCAAGCAATGAATTTCGGTAAATCCAAAGCTCGCTTCCAAATGGAGGCAAAAACTGGAGTGAAATTTGAAGATGTCGCCGGGGTTGAAGAAGCGAAAGAAGAACTCGAAGAAGTGGTGACTTTCCTGAAACAGCCAGAAAGATTTACTGCTGTAGGCGCACGGATTCCCAAAGGAGTGCTGTTAATTGGCCCTCCTGGTACTGGTAAAACTTTACTAGCAAAAGCGATCGCAGGTGAAGCCGGTGTACCATTCTTCAGTATTTCCGGTTCAGAATTTGTGGAAATGTTCGTTGGCGTGGGTGCATCTCGCGTGCGCGACCTCTTCAAGAAAGCCAAAGATAATGCCCCTTGTCTAATATTTATCGATGAAATTGACGCAGTAGGTAGACAACGGGGTGCTGGGATCGGTGGCGGTAACGACGAGCGCGAACAAACCCTCAACCAACTGCTCACCGAAATGGATGGTTTTGAAGGTAATACAGGCATCATTATTATTGCTGCTACTAACCGCCCAGATGTTTTAGATACAGCATTACTCAGACCGGGACGCTTTGATAGACAAGTGATGGTCGATCCACCCGATCTCAAAGGGCGACTAGAAATTTTGCAAGTCCACGCCCGGAATAAGAAAATTGATCCTAGCGTATCATTAGAAGCGATCGCTCGCCGCACCCCTGGTTTTACTGGCGCAGATTTAGCTAACTTACTCAACGAAGCTGCTATTCTCACCGCTAGAAGACGTAAAGAAGCCGTCACTCTTTTAGAAATTGATGCTGCTGTAGACCGAGTTGTTGCAGGTATGGAAGGTACCGCCTTAGTAGACAGCAAGAGCAAGCGCTTGATTGCCTATCATGAAGTTGGACACGCTTTAGTAGGCACATTGCTCAAAGACCATGACCCGGTACAGAAAGTTACATTGATTCCACGGGGACAAGCACTGGGATTAACTTGGTTTACTCCCAACGAAGAACAGGGATTAATTTCTCGTTCCCAACTCAAATCCCGGATTACTGCTACTTTGGGTGGTCGCGCCGCCGAGGAAATTGTTTTTGGGAAGCCAGAAGTGACCACAGGTGCAAGCAATGACCTGCAACACGTCACAGGAATGGCGCGGCAGATGGTGACACGCTTCGGGATGTCAGAATTAGGCCCATTGTCCTTGGAAAATCAGAGTGGAGAGGTGTTTCTAGGACGCGACTGGATGAATAAATCAGACTATTCTGAGGAAATTGCTGCCAAAATTGATTCACAAGTGCGCGAAATTGTTAGCAATTCCTACATTAAGGCCAAAGAACTGTTGGAAGAAAACCGCGTAGTTTTGGAGCGTTTAGTAGATTTGCTAGCAGAACAAGAAACAATTGAAGGTGATGTATTCCGCAAAATTGTTACCGACCATGTTCAGGTAGCCGATGAACAATTGGCTGTACCTCATTAAAAATATGAGTGAGAAATAATGTAGAGAAGTAGCAGTGCTACGTCTCTACAAGGGTTCTGGATAGCGCATCTTTAATTTCACCAGATGTCTATTAAGGAATAGGCAAAAGCTAATAGTCTATTAACTTTAGACTACTGAAAATCCAAAGGTTCATATTCCCGACTTCTTCAAAAAGTCGGGAATTTTGTTGTAAAAAAATTACAATATTACCTCAGCCTTCCCTGAAAGTAGCACACATAAAGTCTTGCCACTGTAAAGCTTGGGCTATTGTATTATATATACCCAAATAATGTACTACAAGTAAACATAAACATCATGAAATATAAATTTTGCGCAAGTTATCTGCTTGCTGCTTTAGCATTTCTGCCCTTCGAGCCTGTAAGCACGACTCAGGTTTTGGCAACATCAGTTTACCAACTGGCACAAGCAAAATCTGCTTACACCCAATATATGCAGCTTGGTTATAACGAAACCAAACGGAGAAACTATAGAAAAGCTTTATTGAATTTTCAGCAAGCAGAGCGGCTACGTCCTGGAGATAGATATGCTACTGCTGCAATTAGAAATGTTACAGGTTATATTCAACGCGGTAGCAGTAGAAATCGTATCGCCTTTGTCCCAGGTAGACCTGGTAGGGTAAGGTCAGCAGGAACACGGGGAAGTTGCTTTCAAACTGGACAATATCTTATTCCCTTGACACCAACAGATAAAGAAGCTCAACGAACCACAGCAGAACGTCCGACATTCTTTTTCTACGTTCCTCAAACCTCGACAACAGTGCAAGCACTAGAATTTGTTTTGCGGGATGGTGATAGCATTGACCCGTTATATAAAGGAACTTTCAAACCTGTTGGGCAGAATGGTATTGTTAGTGTAAACGTACCTGTCGATCGGCCATCTCTACAAATAGGTAAAGAATATAATTGGACTTTTTCGATGATTTGCGATCCTAATAACCGCGACAAAGACTCTTATGTAGAAGGTACAATTGTGCGATCGCAAGATGAAAACTTGTCTCTTCAGCTAAATCAACCAAACACAGACTTAGATCGGGCAGTTTTATTCGCCACAGCCGGATTTTGGGAAGATTCTCTAAGAACTTTAGCTAATTTACGCCGCCAGCGTCCTAACGATCCTGAAGTTCAGAAATATTGGGAAGATTTGTTGAATTCAGTAGACATAAAAGATGTTGTAAACAAGCCTTTATTGCCCTGTTGTACTGCTCAGAAATAAATTAACAATTACTTATTTATCTCGGAAAATCTCGGTTGTGTCATTCCGCAAAACTCTAAATGGCTGATTCCTACTTTCCCATATACGAATGTCCAAGTAGAGTTGTGTCTGGTGAAAGTAGATTTCTTCATAAGCAAGCCGCAAACTACGCTCAAGACTGTTCGGTTCAACATCAGCAGCTTTGTTAGAGCCAAGTGCTTTGCGTAAGCCAAAGGATAGAATTTCTACCAAATGATGACCACAGCAGATTTGCCAAGGATCGTGATTCTTGCTTTTCAGACTTTTTAGCCGTTTTTGCAAATTTTTTTCGTCCAAAGAGAAAGCTTGGGATTTATTCTTAATCTCCTGAATCAGCTTGAGTTCATCAATTTGCAGAGTTTGCTCATCAATGAACTTGCTAAATGTAATACCCTCAAAGGTTAGATTTAATTCATCATATTTAGAGATCCAAAGCAAATAACCTACCGACATCCCATTTTCAACTAATACTAACTTTACGTCTCGATTAAACTGAGCAATTTTCTCTTCAGAACCAAATTCAGCAAGTACTTTGTTAAATGCTGGTGAGTTAATCAGCATTGTTTCAAGGTCATGGCTATCAGTGCAAAGCAGATTATGACTGGTGTTTAATAAAGTTTCAAGGCGGTCAAAATCTGCATCAACAATCGCTAAAACTCCCTGAAAATTTGATTGCTCCAAAATTTTTAAAATTTCAATAGCACGCTGCTTACTAGAGGGTTTTCCCGATGTTTCGACTAACTCACAAACTAATTGGTCAACAAATCGCTTATAGAAAGTTTTATCAGAACTTCCTTCCACTAATAAAAAAGTTCCAGTATATGTGCTTCTTCGTAATCGTATTTGGTTAGCAACACGGTCAACTGTTAGAAAATCTCTCACTTTTGTGGCCCTTTCAATTCAACCGTCAAATCCCAGCGATCTTGAATGATATCTGGTGAATGAGTAGCCATTAGTATATTTAAATCTGCAAGCTGTGTAATGTCTTGCAAGTCCTTTAAAAACTGAACTTGCCAACCTACATGAAGAGATAATTCAGGCTCATCAATTAAAACTAGAGAGTTAGGTTGGACTTTAAATAGTAGTTCATAGAGAAGAACTAACTCATGTTGTTCGCCAGATGATAAATCTGTTGGTAAAAGAGTATTTGAATTAGATAATGGTGAGTCATAACTTGTTGTGACAACGAATCCCTTTTCTTTACTAAAGTTTATCTCTTTGTATGAATATGCAAACTTATTATTAATAATTTTCCTTAGTAAATCAATTTTACTTGCAATTTCAGCAAAAACATTTAGCTTATTTTCCACATCTTGAACATATACTGACAAAGCATTTTTGGTACTTTCATCTATATCTTGAGGCTGGATTTGAAATTCAGTATCTTCATCTTTATCCAAAAGCCCTACTTCTATCAGACGAGAGCGAGTCGCTTCAAGTTCGTTTAGTTGATGACGAAGTTGTTCATCTGTTAAATCTGTGGATGGCTGTTGCTTAACTACCCTAACTGGAAAAGTCCTGTCAAGAGATTGAGATGTTGTACCGTATTCCTTAAATTTATCTTGCATCAGTTTAGCAAGTTCATCAGAATAGGCAGACACAGTTGACAACATTGAAGGTGTTTCAGTAGACTGTCTAGAACGGTTAGGAACAAAATTAAGTAAGCGTTGTGATTCAATGAGCCGAATATGAATATTGCTTTTTAATTGTTTTAGCCAATCAGGCTCTTCTTGTAACTTCAAATTTGAGGACGATAAACTATCTAATTCCTCTAGATATTCTTCATATTTTTCTAAAGAAAAAGTTCTTCCATAGGAAAGATTCATTAATCTTAGAGGATATATATATTCTTTGTCTGGTATTACATCCTCGGAAGCAGGACTAATGAAAATGTTTCTATCAGAACGAATATTTACTCGCTTTAAAGAAAAAGAAGCTGGTATTGAATCAGGTTTATAAAAGTTGAAAACAATATTTTTAGTTTTTGAGTCTCTTACATTCTCGTAATCTTTGATTATTTCAACACTAGTACGATCATCAAATTGAACTCTAAATTTTCTAAACGGGATAGTTCTCAATTCTGCGTATCGAGAGTTAAACAAATTATTCAAAATTCTTAACATTGCTGTTTTTCCAAAACCATTTGGTCCATGAATGATGGTGATTCGTTCATCTATATTCAATGGAATCACATGGTCAAAAATTCCAAATAAGCCACTGACAGAAATTTCCTTAATTCGCATAGTCATTTAGTCCTATAGGCATTGGCTTCATGACTTTGATTGTAACTTCTATCTTTCTCTGGAAAGTACAAGAAACACAGAGTAGCATTTTTTTGTGTCCTCTTTATTAGAAAGTTTTGGTCGTCGATTCGCTTTTAGGCGTTACCGAAGGGTAGCCGGCACACCTTGCGGGATATACAGATTTTCTGCTGTTTAACTAGTTTATTGAGGCTAACATCATAGTATTTGAGCCAATTCCAGGAGCGATCGCACAATACAGGTATCGTGTTAAGATAATTACCTCTAAACTGAGTTGAGCAATTTTCCAAGCTTTTTGGTACAGTATTTTAGAAAATCCATATCACGAGAATAGGCGATCGCCTTTGGCGTTGGCGCAGCCATCACTCAAAAGCAATTGCCAGTTTATTGCTCAGAATCTAGAACGCAGTTGCTATGATCAAACGCCTGCTTGTGGTCGAGTCTCCCGGAAAAGTTAAAAAACTCAGTCAAATTCTGGGTTCAGATTGGAAAGTTCTCGCAAGTTGTGGTCATATCCGAGAACTCAGCAATGAAGGGGACGATTCCTTGGGCTTCGTCATGGATGGTAGTAATGTTCGGTGCAATTACGTCCCGCGTGACCAACGAGCGAAAGAAACAATCCAGAAGCTCAAGTCTGCGGTGAAGCAGGTTGATGAAGTTGTCTTAGCAACTGACCCAGATCGGGAAGGCGAAACGATCGCTTGGCATCTTAAAGAAACGCTGGGTTTAAGGGAACCAAAACGAGTAATTTATACTGAGATTACAGCATCGGCGGTGCAGAGTGCGATCGCTAATCCCAGAAAGCTAGACCAAAATTTAATCGGTGCTGGGTTGTGCCGAGATTGCCTAGATAAGTTGGTAGGTTATAAAGGTAGTCCTTTAGTTTGGGCATTGAATAACGGTGCTAAGAGTGTTGGCAGAGTTCAAAGCGCGACATTGCACCTGATTTGTCAGCGAGAAAACGAAATTCTGACTTTTGTCCCCCAAGATTACTGGAGTGTCTGGGTAGATTATGCGGAAGGATTTCGGGCTTTTTACAAAGGGACGGTCGATTCTGCAAAAGATGCAGCAGAACAAGAAACTGAAACTCATGATGACGCGAAGGTAGGTAATAGTCCAGAAACACCAGAATCCAAACGTGTTCTTTCCGAAGCAGAGGCGACACGTTTAGTTGAAGAAGCACAGCGACATCCTCATCAGGTGATTCATTTTGAAGGAAAAATCGTTAATCGCCAGCCACCTCCACCATTTACAACTTCCAGCCTTCAGCAAGCAGCCGGTTCAAAGCTGAGGTTTGCTCCCGACAAAACTATGGTTGTTGCCCAAAAGCTCTATGAGGCAGGGCTTATCACATATATGCGAACAGACTCAGTAATGCTGAGTCCAGAATTTTGTGCCAGCGCCCGTAAATGGTTAGAGCAAAACGATCCGCCGAATGTACCGCAGCAAGTCGCCAAGCATCGCAGTAGCAAATCGGCTCAAGAAGCACATGAAGCGATTCGTCCAACCGATGTATTTCGTCCCTCAGTTCAGTTGCGTTTAGAACTTCCTGATGATGAGTTTAATCTGTATGTGATGATTTGGAAACGGTCAATTGCTTCTCAGTGTCGTGCTGCTCAATTGCGTAAAACTTTGGTGATTACTCAGTCTGGTTCCCTACTGTGGTCAGCTAGAGGACAAGTGATTGAATTTTATGGTTATGCTCGGTACTGGAACAATCTCAGCAAGGATAGTGTTTTACCTTCACTACAACAGAGACAAGCATTGAAACTAGAGAATGCTGGACATGAAAAGAAGCAGACGCAGCCACCACCCCGTTATAGCGAACCAAAATTAGTGCAATTGATGGAACGTAAAGGAATTGGTCGCCCAAGTACTTATGCTCCTACTGTTGCTACCTTAAAAAAACGAAATTATGTTGAGTTGAAAAAAGACCATCTGCAACCGACAGCGTTAGGGTTAGAAGTTGATGCATTTTTGCTCAAAGCACTGCCGGATTTACTAGAGGCAGAATTCACAGCGAAAATGGAAGATGCCCTTGATGCCATTTCTGAAGGAAAGAATTCTTGGCAGCATTATTTAACTAGTTGGAATCAGCATTACTTTATACCAGCACTCTCCAAAGCTAAAACTATAGTTCCAAGTTCCTCAATAGGTAAAGCTAATGTAATAACTGAGCGCAAATATGAAACTTCCAAGACTCGATGCCCTGAATGCAAAAATTTTCTCGCCAAAATTCCGAGCAGTAAGGTCAAAAAGAAATATTTCCTCAAATGCACAAAAGGTTGTGAAAATGTCGTGCTATTTTGGAGCGACTTTAACAAAACTTGGCAGCCACCACAAGCTAAAACAGTCCAAACTGAAAATCAACAAAAGCCTCCTGTCAAAACGACGGCATATCCCTGCCCAGTATGTAAAAAACCTCTAGAGGAGTACAGTTATATCAAAGAGGGGCAGAGTAAGACAATGTTGCGATGTTCTAATGCCCAATTTCGTAAGGATACCAAACATAAAGATGTGGCTTATTTCAGCACACAAAAAGGGTGGTGGAGTCCTAAGTTTGGGGAATTGAATTGTTAGACTACACTGCTGATATTTTTACTTAATACTAAAGGGTTTTGGCTCCCCTATCCGACAGGGAGAGGGGTTGGGGGAGAGGTCAAAAAAGGGCTTGTCGAACTGACGTTAACTTAGGGCCAACACAAGCAGCACGACATATGCAAGGAGTAGAGAGAGCTTTCGTTTGTCAATCGTCGTTATGTGAAGGCGGATAAACTAAACGCAGCATTGACCGATATAATTAACCGCTACAATGTCAATGTCTTGAACTTGCCATTATGGGGTGATGGCTCAACAGCAGCAGATGGAACCAAATATGAACTGTACTTCGTCATGACCCCCACTTGTTTGACAAAAGACTCTACCGATTGCAAAAATGCTTAATTCTACGGCGTTTAGTCGTAGATTAAGCATTTTTACTTGATTCTGAAGTGATAGGTGTAACAAAAAGTTTAGTCCACAGATAAAACCCTGTATCTTTAGATGGTTTGCTTTTTTCGTGTCTTGTCTTTCTAGATAAAATATGTATAAATACGAGATATTTTAGTTAAATATTTTATTGAGATCGGTGCTAATTACAGATGTGAATATAATAATTTATTGCTAATTAAAATTATTAGAACTAATTTTGTAAATTTATAAAATACTTTATTTTTTTGTATAGATTGTGAACTTAACTTGGGAATACTAAGTGTGAGGAAAGTTAAAATTATACATAAATTTATAATTCCTTAACTTTTTCTACTAGCGTTCGCTGCTAAATAATTTAGATTCCTTTTTTGAACTACAGTAGACAACTAATCGGGTTCAATCGAAGCTGACTAAGTTCTCTCAAAACTCTCATTGACCCCAACAACAGTTTATTTACACTTGCTTGATTCATATATCCTGTTTAGTTAAGAATCACTTTAGGTTCAATACTATTCGGATAAAATAACCCCGCCTGGATTTAAGGGAGTGAAGGAAAAAATACTCTCTCTTTTAAAGAAAGCCAGTGTGTTGCCAACTTTTCTAAATTTATAGGAGCAAGTGTCAGCAAAGCTGGCTACCAGTTTTCTATTGAAAAAAAGCTGATTAAATATTTTTGTTTTGGTTGAGATCGCAATGTTAGGAACTGACGGTGGCGAACGTGGTAGTGGCAGATAGGACTAGTGTAAAGTTCTCTCTCGATTATTTGCAGGAATTTTTGAGTGTTGGGTCAAAAAACTGAAATCCCTCGTACTTTAGGCGGGGGATGAGCTTAAATTGCGGCAATGACTTTGCTAATGGCACAATTGAATGATGTGAGTTCGACTTGACGAGTGCCTTCATGTCCATAAGTCAAACTCACGCTGAGATAACTATCTGGTTTGTAGGGCAATCGTTCCGCCCATTCAACTGCCACAATTCCTGGTATCACTTCAACACCTTCCCAGTAACTTTCTAAATTTAGAGTTGCGACTTCTTGCGGTTCCAAGCGATATAAATCCAGATGGTAAAGAGGAAAGCGTCCTTCAGTGTACTCATTAATCAGCGTGAAAGTGGGACTGACAATGGGTTCAGCAATTCCTAAACCTTTACCAATGCCTTGAACTAAAGTAGTTTTACCAGTGCCTAAATCACCTTCTAGTAAAATTACACTCCCCGATGTCAGGGATTCGCCAAGAGTAATACCTAAGCGCAGCGTCGCTTCTGTATCTGCAAGAAAAATTTTCATGATTGAGGTATTGGGTATTACTGAATTAGTCTAAACAAATGACAAATGACAAATGACAAATTTTCATCTTCCTTAATTTTGAATTTTGAATTTTGAATTTTGAATTCCCCGAAGGGACTGACTTCTACCGTACCACCGCAATAACACTTGTGCTAGTTTCTGCGGATTGTGACGTACAAAACCTGTTTCATCTTCATACAAAACATTAGCTGGAACAATCCGTCGCCCTAATTGAGTTACGGCTTCTCTATCGAGGAAAACGGGATGGGAGTTTTGTTGGGCGTAGCGGATAAGTGATTGCTCCGAAGGAGATTTTTTGTGTATTAATACAGCATCGAATAGTCGTCTTTGTCCGCAAGCAGCATCAATTGCTCTGATGTGATCGGCAACAGTGTAGCCTTCAGTTTCTCCTGGTTGAGTCATTATATTGCAGATATAAATACGGGGGGCATCTGATTGAGCGATCGCATCGGCAATTTCTGGTACTAATAAATTAGGAATTAGGCTTGTATAAAGGCTACCTGGGCCAATAATGATATAGTCAGCTTCTTTAATTGCCTTAATAGCTGCTGGTACCGCCGGAGGATTAGCCGGAATGCAGCCAATTTTGACAATTTTACCGCCAGCTTTGGGAATACTAGACTCCCCCTCAATCCGACGACCATCGGCTAATTCTGCCCAGAGGCGAACATCACTGAGAGTTGCTGGTAGTACTTGTCCTCGCACCGCTAGAACTTTAGAACTAGCTGCAACTGCTTGTTCTAAATCTCCAGTAATATCACTCATTGCCGTTAAAAACAAATTGCCAAAACTGTGGCCAGTTAACCCATCCCCAGCCCGAAAACGGTATTGAAACAATTCTGTTAATAACTTTTCTTCATCTGCTAGTGCAGCCAAACAATTGCGAATATCCCCTGGTGGTAGCACTCCAAACTCTTGACGCAAACGCCCAGAAGATCCACCATCATCGGCGACAGTAACAATTGCAGTAATATTAGCGCTGTAGGTTTTCAGTCCTCTCAACAACGTAGAAAGTCCCGTACCACCACCAATTACCACTATTTTTGGGCCTCGGTACAATCGACGATGGGCTAGCAAGACATCAATGAGTTCCTCTCCGCCTTCTGCTCTTAGTACCTTAGTAATTGAGCCTACTGTGCGAGTTTGCCCCCAAAGCACTAATAGCAAACCGCCAAGCAGTACCAAAGGCCCACTGATATAGTTCGGTAAGAGGTTGGTGATGACTCCCAAGAAACCTCTAACCAACTCAATCATCCAAAAAATTGGGGTTAGCTTAATCCAAATGGCTAACCCCAAACTCGCCAGCAGTACACCTCCAACACTAATTAACAACCAACGTTTTACTGATAGTCCAGGGGATAACCATTTGAACCACTGGTTAACCCGATAAGTACGAGAGCGCGACTGCTTTTGCAGGGCGTTGAGGGCTTGTCTGAGAAAACCAATTGACATACCTGATTTGGAGCAGTGCTACAAACAATAATTAACAGAAAATTTACACCGCTTGGTTTAAAAGACCAGGCGTGAAACTATTATATTTATCAATCCTATTAGACTAAGAGCAAGTCGTGAAGATTGCCAGGATTTCTAATTAAACAATACCCTGGCTTGGTAAAAGTGAATTTAATGGAAAAACGAATTTTAGGATTAGATCCAGGACTGGCAATTTTAGGATTTGGGGCAATTAGCTACACACAAAATCTCAAAAAGGTGCAAGAGACTACAGTAAATATGCTGGATTTTGGAGTAATTAAAACGTCAGCAGATGTAGAAATGGGACAGCGCTTATGTACCTTGTTTGATGATTTACACACCCTGATCGAGGAATTTCAACCAGATTTAGTGGCGATCGAGAAACTCTTCTTCTATCGTATGTCAAGTACTATCCTGGTTGCACAGGCGCGGGGTATAGTCATTTTAGTGTTGGGGCAGCGTCGTCTTCCTTATGTAGAGTTTACTCCGGCTCAAATTAAACAAGCTTTAACAGGCTATGGCAATGCTGATAAGTCAGAAGTGCAAGAAGCGGTGGCGCGGGAGTTGGATTTAGATGAAATTCCTAAGCCGGATGATGCTGCGGATGCTTTGGCAGTAGCTTTAACGGCTTCTTATCAGCTGTAGGTTTGTACACAAACAATAAAGTTCTTTACTGGTTCGTAAAGTTCTTTACTGCTTCGTAAAGTCCTTTACTAACTGTCACAGAGTAAAAATACTTACGGCACGATACGTGTAACTTAAAGGATAAAGTGACCGCAGTTGTCACTTAAAGGATAAAGTGGCCGCCCCAATCAAGCCGGAATGCTTATTTTCCCGTTGCCATACTTTACAAGCGATCGCACTCAATCCTTTCAAATACCCTTCCGCTTTAGGTTCTGTTCTGCGGCCACTTTTTGCTTTCAAAACGGTCACCTTATCCTTTAAGTGACAAGCAGTGCTGTAACCTCTATTTCCCCGTAAGGCGATCGCACCCCTGATTGAAAAATTGGAAGCATAATATTTCCGAAAGTCTAAATTGGAAGCATAAGCTTTCCGTGAGACAAGATTAATTTTTATGAAGAAACTGCTTGACTACATCTCATCGCAAGTCGCTTAGAACAGAACCGTAATTCAGAAAACTAACGCAGTGAAAAACTATATCGAAGAAAAAAGAGATGAAAAAACACAAATTTGGTTTTTAGCGATCGCTCTCCTGCTCTCCTGAAGAATAGTCATACTTCCTAAAACTCCCAGGTTTGCTGTAAAACTATCTTTCTGCGCCCCGAAATGTAGATATAATAAGCAGATCGATATAGAGACACATGGCAGACCATCACCAACTCTCCAACTTCATTTGGCAAATTGCTGACTTATTACGGGGGCCTTACCGCCCACCGCAGTACGAGCGTGTAATGTTACCAATGACGGTGCTGCGTCGCTTTGATTGTGTACTTGCGCCAACTAAACCCCAGGTACTAAAGGAATATTACAAGAGGAAAGATACATTTAAGGATGATGCCCTAGATGCAATGCTGAACAAGGTAGCCGGGCAACGTTTTCATAATCGCTCGCAACTTGATTTTGAGCAGCTTAAAGGTGATCCTGACAATATAGATCAACATCTCATCAGCTACATTAAAGGCTTCTCAAAAAACGTTTACGATATTTTCGAGCGATTTGAGTTTACTGCTGAAATTGAGAAAATGCGTGAAGCAAATATTCTCTACCTTGTTGTTTCTAAATTTTGTGATGTTGACCTGCATCCTGATGACTTGGATAACATCGACATGGGATCGCTGTTTGAAGATTTAATCCGCAGATTTAATGAAGCAGCGAATGAAACAGCTGGCGATCACTTTACGCCGCGAGAAGTGATCCGTTTGATGGTAGATATTTTGTTTGCTCCCGATGACGATATTTTGACTAAACCGGGGATCATTCGCAAAATGCTTGACCCTACCTGTGGTACTGGTGGAATGCTGGCTGAGGCACAGAATTATTTACGCGAACACCATTCAACTGCAAAATTGTGGGTATTTGGGCAAGATTTTAACCCCCGTGCTTATGCTATGGCTGCCTCAGATTTGTTGCTAAAAAGTAATGAAAACAGTGACATTCGTTACGGTGATTCGCTGATTAACGATCAATATTATGGTGATAAATTTGATTATTTCCTTGCTAATCCCCCGTTTGGTGTGGACTGGAAAAGGCAACAAAAAGAGGTGCAACGCGAACACGAAAAGTTAGGTTTCACTGGCAGGTTTGGCGCAGGTATGCCGCGAGTTAATGATGGCTCGTTGCTATTTTTACAGCACATGATTAGTAAGTTTGAGCCATATCAGCCGGAAGCTGAGAAAAATGGCTCACGTTTGGCAATTGTTTTCAATGGTTCACCTTTGTTTACTGGTGGTGCGGGTAGCGGTGAAAGTGAAATTCGCAAGTGGGTGATTCAAAATGACTGGTTGGAAGCGATTATAGCTCTGCCAGAGCAAATGTTTTATAACACTGGTATTAGTACTTATGTTTGGATTGTTAGTAATCGCAAACAACGACACCGTAAAGGAAAGATTCAATTAATAGACTCTCGCACTCGCTGGCAGCCTATGCGCCGTAGTTTAGGTGACAAACGCCGTTATATGGGTGAAGAAGATATCGCCGCAGTGGTGCGGGACTATGGTGAGTTTGTAGAAAGTGAAACAAGTAAGATTTTTGATAATGAAGACTTTGGCTATAATCGCGTTCCCATTGAAAGACCGCTACGTTTGCTCTACCAAATGGATGTAGAACGCAAAAGCCGATTTTTAGATGCTGTGCCTCACTTATTAGATGATGTGCAAGCGATAGATAGAGAATTAGGAAGAGAACCCCGTCCTAATTGGAATGAGTTTGACAAGCTGATGAATGCTTTAATTAAGCAACGTGGTAATAAGTGGAAAAAGATAGAAAACAAGCTGTTTCGGGATGTTTTTACAGAGCGTAATCCAGAAGCCGACGGGGTTATTCTCAAGCAACGTAAAGCTACTGATGAACCTAATGCGCGTGTTTGGGGTTGGTTCCGGGATGCTAAAGGCAAGGTAGAGCGGATGTATGAGTCAGATACGCAACTACGGGATTTTGAAAATGTGCCTTTGACTGATGAAATTGTGGGCTATTTTCACCGTGAGGTTGAGCCGCATGTAAATGATGCGTGGGCAGACGGTGATAAAATTCGCAGTGCTTATGAGATTAATTTTAATCGGCATTTTTTCAAGTACACTCCTCCGCGATCTTTAGCTGAAATTGATGCTGAAATTAAGCGAATGGAGGAAGAGTTTATGCGTTTGCTGCATGAGGTAATAGTGTGACCGTATATGCACCTCGTCACTTAATTTCAGGCTGGATAATAAAACCAACCAAGCATATTTTCTCAGTACAGAATGGAGCAACACCATCGAGTTCTGAGCAATCCTATTGGGATGGTGATATTTTTTGGGCTACACCTGAAGATATTGGTGCTTTAGAAGCAAAAACTATATTAAATACAAGACGAAAAATAACACAAGAGGGCTATAGTAACTCTGGCACTAAACTTGCACCTATTGGCAGTATTATATTAACCACTCGCGCACCTGTTGGTAATTTAGCTTTGGCTGGTGTTCAACTTTGTACAAATCAAGGTTGCAAAACGCTTGTTCAAAAGTCTCATAATATCAATACTAATTATTTTTACTATCAGTTTTTGGCAAGGAAAGAAGAACTGTCACAGTTAGCTACAGGTACAACTTTCCAAGAGTTGGGAGCAGATGATTTGCGAGATTTTGAACTTTGGCTTCCACCTTACTTTGAACAATGTATGATCGCAAATTACCTGGATAGTGAAATTGCCAAAATAGATACACTCATCTCAGCTAGAGAGCGTTTGCTTGATTTACTGACAGAAAAGCGCCGCGCCCTAATTACTCATGCTGTAACTCGTGGGCTAAATCCTGATGTCTCTTTACAAAATTCGAGTTTTGAGTTTTTCAAGTATATACCTGAGCATTGGGAAGTAATCAATCTCAAGTTTTTAGGTGATGTGAGAACAGGAGTAACCAAGGGGCGTAATTTTGGGAATCGTGAAACAGTTCTCGTACCATATTTTCGTGTTGCTAACGTTCAAGATGGGTATCTCGATTTATCAGACATAGCTCAAATTGAAGTTTTACCAGAAGAAATATCCTCATTCAAACTCGAAAAAGGTGATGTTTTAATGAATGAAGGTGGTGATGCTGACAAGCTAGGACGTGGTGCTGTTTGGGATGGTTCTATTGATCCTTGTTTACATCAAAATCATGTTTTTGCGGTGCGATGTCATAATATTGAACCTGATTGGTTAACTACTGTAATCGGCTCACACTATGCAAAAGCCTACTTTGAATCTCGGTCAAAACAAAGCACTAATCTTGCTTCAATTTCAACAACAAATATTAAGGAACTGCCAATTGTAGTACCTCCTCCAGAAGAACGAAAAGCTATTATTGAATACCTTAAAGAAGCAACTTCAAAGTTAGAGCGATTATGTTCTGTAGCTACAAGCACAATTGAACTACTGCACGAGCGTCGCACCGCACTGATTACAGCAGCAGTCACCGGACAAATTAAAATGACTGGATAATGTACTTAGTCATATTAGTAAGTAAATTTTTATTTTCACCTCACTAAATGTATCAATTTTTGAAGAAAGAGATAATAAAATTGATACCTTATACAAACATGAGCTATAACCTATTAGCTTCAGCATTTTGCTGCACAAATTATAGCAGCAATTACTGGACAGTTTACTGTAACAGTAGTCTAAAATGCAACTTAAGTCTCTGACACTTACTGATTTTCGTTCTTTCGAGCAAGCAACGTTTGAGTTCCAACCAGGTATGAATCTACTCGTCGGTATCAACGGTGTAGGCAAATCTAGTGTACTTGATGCCTTGCGGATTGCACTGTCAAGAGTGTTACCCAACTTTACTGCCTGTCAAGATAAACGCCTCAACTTTGAAGTTGATGACATTATGATGGGGCGCGATCAACTTGCTATTGACCTTAAATTTCAAGCTTTTGACATTCCTTTTATCTGTAATGTTACCAGGGGTAAAAGCCATAAAGTTGAGTTTAAGCCAGATAGTGAGAATATTCTCTACCCTTTGAAAAATGCTGATGAACAACCACTGGTAGTTTATTTTTCTACACGCCGTTCTGTACCTATTGAAAAAGTAATAAATGAGAAAAGTAGTGAAGGTAATCAGTCTGCGGCTTTTGCTGAGGCATTAACTCATAGAATGTTACGTCTCCGTGAATTTGCAGATTGGTGGTTAGTGCAGGAGGCTCTTTTGGATGAGGAGGCAAAATTTGCACAGCAACGCCTTGAAGTAATGGCAAATGTTGTTACAAGATTTTTAGACTGGTGTACTAATTTACGTGCAGTTGCTAAACCCAAGACTACATTACTTCTAGACAAAAATGGAGAAACTATTGATGTTAAACAACTTTCAGACGGTGAGCGTGGTTTATTAGCATTGGTACTAGACCTAGCAAGAAGGCTTTGTCAAGCAAATCCCAACTTAGAAGATCCACTAGAGAATGGGAAAGCTGTTGTTTTAATTGATGAAATTGACTTGCACTTACACCCGCAATGGCAACGAACAATTGTAGAACAGCTAACCCAAACATTTCCTAATTGTCAGTTTATTGCTACAACCCATTCACCGCTAATTATAGGCGAAGTTAAGCCACCAGGTTTAACCTTAATTACAAAAGAAAATAACGGAATTGTTGTACTTCAAAAGAGACTTCAAGGATTTGGTTTAACTTCAAATCGAATTCTTGAGCAATTAATGGGAACTGCATCACGTAATGCAACTACACAAGCTCAAATCAACCTTGTAGAATATGCTCTAGAAGAAGGTGAACTTGAACTAGCTCGTAACAGATTGGAAGAGCTAATAACCATGATGAAAGGATATGACGATGAGGCAAGTCGTCTGGAAGCAAGTATTAATAATCTTGAAGCTTTAGCAGAAGAGGTGGATTTAGAAAATGAGATGGATTCAGAAGAAGAATGAACCCCATGAGTTAACTGAGTGGCGTATACGATATGCAAAAGATAATAACTTTGGCTATGATTTAATGCGTCAAGATAAAAATGTTACAAAAGTTGTAACTGAATCTTTAGTAGAAGAACAAGGTTGGTTATGTGCCTATAGTGGTATGCGTATTGAGAGCTATCAAGACATCGAAAACAATGGAACAAAATATCATGTGTGGTGTTGTCATATTGATCATGTGAAAGCACAGGACTATTGCACTGCTGAGGAAACAGTTATATATATTAACATGGTTGCCTCCTATCCAGGGCCAAATTATGAAAATGAGCTACCGTATGGTGGTCACAAAAAAAGAAATTGGCCTAATTACAACAAAGGGGAGCAAAATTTATTTGTTTCCCCTTTAGATCCATCCTGCGAAACTCGTTTTGTATTTGATTTCCAAGGAAATATTAAACATAATGATGGGGACACAGCAGCAAAGACTACTATTGAAAAGCTGGGACTTAATTCTATAGACCTTAGAAAAGAGCGTCGTGGAAGAATTCAAGGTACTCTTGGCTTAAAAAATGATCTTCCTATTAAAGATGCTCGCATTAGACTTAGAAAGCTAAAATCTCAGAATCAAGGTAGGTTAGAACCTTTTTGTTTTGTATTGATTCAAGTATTAGAAAAGCATATAAAAAGACTAGAAAAAATTGCTAAAAAAACTGCCAAATATAAGCCAATAAATAAAATAAATCCTCAAAATAGGCGCAAATGAACATAGTTAGATATGGTGAAACTGCATTTGAGAATGTCATTGAAAATCACCTTCTCAGTCATGGCTATGTGAAAATTACAGATAAATTTGATCGCACTCGCGCCCTATTTCCCCAGATAGTGATCGCATTTATCCAGCAAACTCAACCCAAGGAGTGGAAAAAACTAGAAGCACTCCACAAAGAAAAAACCAGTGAGCAAGTGCTGACAGACCTGTGTAAATGGATGGACACCTACGGGTCACTACACACTCTGCGTCATGGGTTCAAATGCTATGGTCGAACTCTGCGTATTGCCTATTTCAAAGCTGCCCACGGACTAAACTCAGACTTAGAAACCCGCTATGCTGCTAACTGCGTTGGTATCACTCGACAACTGCAATACAGTGAACGAGACAAAAAGCGATCCCTTGACATCACTCTTAGTCTCAATGGTATCCCACTTGTCACCCTAGAGCTAAAGAATCCACTCACAGGACAAACAGTGGAAAATGCCAAACAGCAATACTGCCAAGACCGTGATTCCAGGGAAACTATCTTCGAGTTTAAACGCCGCACTTTAGTACATTTCGCCGTAGATACTGAAGAAGTATGGATGACTACACGCCTAGCAGGAGACGCTACCCACTTTTTGCCTTTTAACAAAGGATACGATGGCGGTGCAGGTAATCCACCAGACCCCCAGAGACGTAATTACCGGACTGCTTACCTCTGGGAAGAAGTCTTACAACGCGACAGTCTACTTGATATCTTGTGCCGATTTCTGCATCTCCAAACAGAAGAAAAGCGAGACGATGATGGTCGCAGGTTTAAAAAAGAAACCATGATATTTCCCCGCTATCATCAACTTGAAGCTGTGCGTTTACTGGTAGATGCGGCAAGGATTGAAGGCGTAGGACAAAACTATCTAATTGAACATTCGGCAGGTAGTGGGAAAAGTAACACCATTGGTTGGCTTACTCATCGGCTTGCCTCTTTATACAATGATCAAAACCGTCGCGTTTTCGATAGTGTAATTGTAATTAGCGATCGTCGCGTACTTGACCAGCAATTACAAGACGCAATTTATCAATTTGAACATCGTCAAGGCGTTGTCGAAAAAATCGACGATAATTCTCGGCAGTTGGCACAGGCACTGGAAAATGCAGTTCCCATCATCATCACCACCCTACAAAAATTTCCCTTTGTGACTCGCCAGTTAATCAAACTAGCAGAGGAACGTAACGAGCAAAGTAGTGGTATCCTGCCTACCCGTCGCTGTGCCGTTATCATTGATGAAGCACACAGTTCCCAATCAGGCGAAACAGTCACTGAGTTAAAAGGTGTACTTGGGGGCGAGGGATTGCAAGCAGAAGCACGTAACCGCGCTCAGGAAGAAGGACTAGAAAATCTAGAAGAACTTTTCCGTAATTTAGTCAAACGTTCTCATCAGTCCAACCTGAGTTTCTTTGCATTTACCGCCACACCAAAACATGAAACCCTAAAATTCTTTGGTCATCGAGGAGAGCCTTTCCATCGCTACACCATGCGTCAAGCAATAGAAGAAGGCTTTATCATAGATGTCCTGCGTAATTACACAACCTATAAAGTCTACTTCAACCTCATCAAAGCCGGTAAAAACGACCCCAACGTAGAACGGAAAAATGCTGCTCGCTCCCTGGCTCGCTTCATGCGCCTACACCCGCATAATATTGCCCAGAAGACAGAAGTAATGGTGGAACACTTCAACACCTTTACCCGGCACAAAATCGGTGGTCAAGCCAAAGCAATGGTAGTAACTAGCTCCCGTATAGATGCAGTGCGCTACAAACAGAGTTTCGACAAATACATCCAGGAAAAAGGGTATCGCATCAAAACGCTGGTAGCCTTTTCAGGTTTAGTTACAGACGACAAGATTCAAGATAAAACTTACAGTGAACAGGAGATGAATAACGGTATTCGGGAGAAAGAATTGCCAGAAAGATTTGCTACCAGTGAGTATCAGGTTTTACTTGTAGCTGAAAAATATCAAACAGGCTTTGACCAACCCTTGCTACACACCATGTATATTGACAGGCGATTAGCGGGTATTCAAGCAGTACAGACCCTTTCTCGCCTCAACCGCATTCACCTACTCAAAGAAGATACATTTGTCTTGGACTTTATTAATGATCGCGAAGAAATTCGCCAAGCATTTCAGCAGTTTTACGAAGGCGCAGAGTTAGGAGCAGAAGCAGATCCTCAAAAACTTTACCAACTTCAGAGCGAACTAGACGCTTTAGGAATCTATTTCCATGACGAAGTTGAACGCTTTTGTGAAATTTACTTTAAACCGAAACAGCGTCAAAGCATATCTGACCATCAAGCGATGAATGCAGCACTTGACCCAGCCGTTGACCGCTTTTGCGTTTTGGATAAAGCTCAACCAGAAGCAGCTAAAATTTGGCGCAAAAAGCTGACAGCCTTTCGTAACCTTTACGCTTTTTTGAGCCAGATAATTCCCTACCAAGACTCTGATTTAGAACGCCTCTACATTTTTTTGCGTCACTTATCATCCAAACTGCCACGCCGTCCGAATGAAGTACAGTACGATTTTGATAGCGAAATCCAGCTAGAGTATTACCGTCTCCAGAAAATTAGTGAAGGCTCAATAGAGTTAAGCAAAGGTAATGCCCGTCCCCTAGATGGCCCAAAGGATGTCAGCACAGGCATTGTCCGTGGAAATACAGTCAAACTATCACAGCTAATCGACATTATCAACAATCGTTTTGGTACTGATTTTAATCAAGCCGATCAATTGTTTTTTGATCAACTTGTGGAGACTGCTGCTAATTACGAAGAATTACAACAGGCAGCACGGGTAAACTCTGCTGACAAATTCGCCTTGCTTTTCAATCAAATGTTAGATTCTCTGTTTGTTGAGCGGGTAGATCAAAACGAGGCAATTTTTGCACGTTACATGAATGACCGTGATTTTCAGAAGATGGTGTCAGATTGGCTAGTTTCAGAAGTATATGAGCGTCTCACTAGCAACTAAAAATTTCCGTATGACAATACAGTGATCCGCTATTTTTTTAGGATACAACGAGTTTGAAAACACGCTCTAGGCAATCTGTTGGGCTAATGAAAAATTCTCTGCAATGAATGTTAAATGGAGTATGATTGCCTTAATCAGTTGCCATTTGGCAATCAGGATGGTTATGGGTATTGCTCTAAAAATTCCAACTCAGAGACACTGGGATGTATTGAATTCATACCTACAACCCTTAAAAGATTATCCAATGGAACTCGACGAGTTTCTGAGACATTGGGATGTGTCACGAGAAGAACTGGCTTTTATCTGTGACTGTTCGTTAACAACCGTTAATCATTGGTTTTCCCAAGGCGTTGACCAGAGGATACCAAGTGAGAAACATAAACAGCGCCTAGCATTGGCACACCACATCTGGATAGCAATCCAAACTGAACCAGAGTACCTGCAAAAGCTACGGGATGTGTATCACCAAAAGCGACGCAGAAATCCTGCCAAATAGTTACTTGCCAAATGGCAAGTTTTTATTGCCACTGTGGCAAGGGAAAACTTTAATATTATTTATCAGAATTCTTCTTGATTTTTACCGTTGTTGCTCAATTTGCACCAAATAGATTACTATGCCCGATCTGTTTTCCCAAATACCACCAGTTGCCTTACCAGAGGTTATTCCCAGCGAATTCCCTCAGCAGAGATTTCATCTCGGTGAATGGGTGCGATGGTTTCAAGTACCCAAGGGTGACTTTGGCCGCGTCATCGGAGTAATCTACACTCAACAAGCCAGTTGCATAGCCACTGGCTTACATTACTTGGTTCTTTTAGATGAGCGCAGTCCCTCTCGTCAAATTTGCATCTGCGACTTCGCTTTTGAGGATGATATCGAACCTTTAGATAATTCATCCTTGGAAGGGCTTCAGGGCAATCATGTCTGAAGCTCAACATCAGCAGTTACTAGAACTGCACAATCAAATGTTCATGTCCCCCCAAGACTTTAGCTATCGTTGGGGATTGGGTTACGAAGAACTAGCAAAAATCTGTGCCATCT
>NZ_JAVRCD010000059.1:0-51491 GCF_034530895.1 Nostoc sp. DedQUE08 | reverse complement strand
CCAGTAAAGGGGTTGCCGCTACCACCAGATGCATTACCACTAGATGCGCCACCAGCAAAGGAGTTGCCGCTACCACCAGATGCATTACCACCAGATGCGCCACCAGCAGATGCATTACCACCAGATGCGTTCCCACCAGATGCGCCACCAGCAAAGGGGTTGTCGCTACCACCACCTAATGCACTAATATCACCGCCAAGGACTCCGATGAGTTGATTGAACGGATTATTGGTATCAGTTAAAGCCCGCTCGTCAAGTGGTCGCTCGTAATTATATTTGTACTTTCCATCTTCACTGGTTGTGGATGAGTTACCACCACCGATGAAGGAAGTGAAAGGATTACTACCGCTAGCAGCACCACCAAAGCCATCGCTACCAGAGCCACCGCCACCAGAGACACTGCTACCGGAGGCACTGCCACCAAAGCCACCGCTACCGGGGCCACCGCCACCAGAGACACTGCTACCGGAGGCACTGCTACCGGAGCCACCGCTACCATCTAAACTGCTGCCATCGCTGGACTGCCATTTGCCATCACTGAAAGAAAAATTGCTATTACCAGTTAAATTGTTACTAGTACTTTGTGACCCAGTTGTTTGATTGCTATTGCCAGAAGTTGCCATTAGAATTAAACTCCTATTACTCAAACTGAAATACCTCTATCAAGAGGAAGATTAACGACATGAATGAAAGCATTTTTTTTACTTTTATTTTCAATAAAAATTACTAATAAAAACAGCAATCACCACATTTAGTAAAAGTATATAAAATCAGATTTACATTTAAAATGAACAAAATTTCGATTGGATTGCCTATTCTTTAGATTGGATTGTCTATTCTTTCGATATTGTTGAGATAAATTTCAGCAAATTGTCCGATAATCCTGATAGTGAATGCTTTAGAGGCAGTTTGTACAGTAATTTGTTCGGCTCAAAGAGGGGCAAATTTATCTCTTTGGAGTTCGACAACACAATGCAATATAATTACACTACAAAAAAGAGAAAAGTGTAATTTTTGTAGTCTATTGAGTGAGAAAATATTACTTGTGAGGTTTTATCGAGTTTTAAAGATTCAAGTTCTGCGATCGCTCTAGCGATCGCATCTAAATTACTCGCGATCGCAACCAATGTTAAGAACCAACGAGAAAAATCAGCATTTCTCATTTGATTTATTTTCCAAGTCTCAAAGCCATATCTCCGATGGGCTACGCCTTGTGAAATCGCGATCGTTGCTCATTTCAATAAGCTGGGCTTGTTGAGAATAGAGAAAAAATAATGTCCCTTTTACATAATGTAATAATTGCTAAACTATGCACTAATAGTGCTAGAAAGTAAAACTAGAGTGAATTCTCAAGATAAATTAAGCAACGAATTGTTGAAAAGCGCTGTTGAAGTTTTTGAAATCAGAAAAAAGCTTGTGTATTTAGATTGCTCGATTTATGGTATTTTAGCTCAAGCGTGAGAAACCAAATGGTTCTCAATCGTAATGGTTATCCAAGAAGCAATGTCTAGACGGGCGCTTCCTGAGCGCACCCGTATCCCTCCGGGGAAGCAAGCTAGCAAGAGCGTCTACGATAGGAGAAGGGCTGCGCCTACGCACAAAAGTTAGCTAATTGCGTTTTATCTTTTAAAGCTTCACTCTAGCAGAACATAGAACAATTTATCAGCCTGCTTTCTGGCTCAACTAATAATAAAATTTCCTAATTATGGAGTATAAAAAATGAAAAGTGTAGTAAGCGCAGCAGTTATATTAACATTGATTGGTGGAGCAAATTGTCTTCCTAGCTATGGAATATTATCAAATATCAAGCCTTCAAGCATAGAAGTTAAATCAATTGCTCAAGGTAATCATCAACAATTGATGGCTAGAGTTGGAACTACTTTAAATACTCCATTTTATCTGAGATATGGAAGGACAGCTTACCTCCCCACTGACAATATTGAAATCAAATTTTCAAAAGTTATCCAGGATTCTCGGTGTCCTTCTGATGTAACTTGTATTTGGCAAGGGCAAGTTATTATTGGATTAGACATCATAAAAAATGGTCAGCAAGTTTCAACATTAACGCTAACTCTTGTCCCAGGTCGTGATGCTTTACCAATTCAATTTTTAGATAAGTATTCGGTGAGATTGATAGGGGTTTCCCCGTACCCAAATAGCAAAAAGGCGATCGCGCTCAAAGACTACATTGCTAAAATTGTTGTTAGTAAAAATTAGATGACTAAATAATTCGTAATTCGTAATTCGTAATTCGTAATACTCGCCTTTGGCGAGAAGCAAGCTACGTAATTCGTAATTCGTAATTAAAAAAGTTAGATTTAATCTGGATTTTCAGCTTTACATCTATAGCCTGATTTTGGATAATCGGTATTTCTTGCCTGCGTAGATAGATTCTCAGTATTTACTTATTTTTACATTGCCTGTCTAACGTAGTAGGATTGTTCAAGTGAAAGGGTGTGCCTTGCGGGGCGAGTAGCCATCGATCGCTAGCAGGCATCCTAAAATAAGAGCAAAAGACGATTCCTAAAACAAGCACACTCCATGCGTATTTCTCTAAATTGGCTGCGCGAACTAGTAGAGATAAAACTTAGTCCAGAAGAATTAGCCGAAACCCTGACAATGGCGGGGTTTGAGGTTGAAGAGATTGAAGACCGCCGCACTTGGGCAAATGGCGTAGTGATTGGCAAAGTGCTTGAGCGTCAACCCCATCCCAACGCCGATAAATTGAGTGTTTGCCAAGTGGATATCGGTACAGGTGAAACTTTAAATATTGTCTGTGGCGCTGCCAATGTGAAGGCAGATATCTATGTACCTGTGGCAACTACGGGTACTTACTTACCCAAAATAGATTTAAAAATTAAACCTGCAAAACTACGTGGTGTCCCATCTCAGGGCATGATTTGTTCTTTAAAGGAACTTGGTTTGCCTACCGATGTAGACGGAATCCACATTTTTACCCAGGAAAATTTACCATTGGGTAGTGATGTGCGGCCGTTGTTGGGTTTAGATGATGTAATTTTAGACCTGACGGCAACTGCAAATCGCGCTGATGCTCTGAGTATGGTAGGTGTAGCCAGAGAAGTAGCAGCTTTAACGGGTGGAAAGTTGAGCATTCCTGAACCTGCTGAAGTATCTATTCCCAAAAATGCCGGAAATTTAGCTTTAAAAATTGCCGATACCCAAGCTTGTCCTGCATACATCGGTACGGTAATTGAACAGGTGAAAATTGCTCCATCTCCCGAATGGCTGCAACAGCGTTTGCGGGCGGCTGGGGTACGTCCTATCAGTAATGTGGTGGACATTACTAACTACGTTTTGTTGGAATGGGGACAACCACTGCACGCCTTTGATGGCGATCGCCTAAAATCTATTGCAAGTAGTGAAAATTTAACCATCGGCGTTCGCTTCGCCAATAATGGAGAATCGCTCAAAACCCTGGATGGACAAACTCGCACCCTGATAACCCAAAATTTGTTAATCACCGCTAACGACAGGCCCGTTGCCCTGGCGGGAGTCATGGGTGGAGAAGAAACAGAAGTCCATCAAGGTACTCAAAGCCTAGTTTTAGAAGCAGCTTTATTTGATTCTGTGGCAATTCGCCGTTCTTCCCGGAGTGTGGGGTTAAGAAGTGAGGCTTCTGGCAGATACGAACGGGGAGTTAATCGGGCTGAGTTGGAAATAGCTAATCGCCGCGCCTTATCCTTAATTAGCGAATTAGCGAGTGGAATTATAGTCCAGCAAGAAATTGCCGACACCCGCCCCGATCCGTCTACCTGGAGTCGTTCTATCGCCCTGCGTTTAGAGCGAGTTAATCAGATATTGGGGCCGATAGATTTAGGAGAAGATACAGGCGAACTGCAAAAACAAGATGTTGAGCGCATCCTAACTGCATTGGGGTGTCAGTTGACTTCTTCAGGAGAAGATAGCAGCCATCAACCTAGATGGTCAGTTTCCGTACCGCCCTATCGTTACCGCGACTTAGAGCGCGAAATTGATTTAATTGAAGAAATCGCTCGTCTTTATGGTTACAACAAATTCTGCGATACCTTACCAGAAAAAGCGGAAGCTGGCTATCTGCCTTTAGATGAAGAAGTGATTCGCAAATTACGAGCTTTCCTCCGGGCTGAAGGATTGACAGAATTAATCCACTATTCTTTAGTCAAACCAGGAGAAGACAGAAATATAGTACTGTCCAATCCCTTATTTGTCGAATATTCAGCGCTGCGAACCGATTTGATCTCTGGATTAATTGATGCCTTTCAATACAATTTAGAGCAGGGTAATGGTGCCCTTAACGGTTTTGAAATCGGGCAAATTTTCTGGCAAGAAGAAGACGGTTTGCAAGAAACAGAAGCGCTGGCGGGAATTATCGGAGGCGATCGCACCCTTGGCAAATGGTCAAAAAGTGGACGCGAAGAACCTATCACCTGGTTTGAAGCCAAAGGCATTTTAGAAAGTGTATTTCGGCAACTTAGCTTGCAAATCGAATTTCAACCCGATCGCCGCGACGATCGCTTACATCCAGGACGCACCGCTTCCCTGTGGATTCGGGGTAACAGACTAGGGATTTTTGGGCAACTCCATCCCCAACTGCGACGAGAAAAAGGTTTACCAGATTCCGTTTACGTTTTTCAGTTGGATCTAGATGTACTTTTAGATTCTCTGGGAGAAGATGAAGTTCTCGTCCCTACATTCCAGCCTTATTCTACATATCCAGCTAGCGATCGCGACATCGCCTTTTTCGCACCCGTGAAAATCTCAGTTGTCGAAATTGAAAAAGTAATTACCAAAGCTGGTAAAGATTTACTCGAATCGGTGGAATTATTTGATGAATATCGCGGCGAAAACGTCCCCGAAGGACAACGGAGTTTAGCATTCCGCTTAATTTATCGGGCTAGCGATCGTACTCTGACTGAGGCTGAAGTCGAACCAGTACATAATAAAGTCCGCGAAGCTTTGGTGGAAAAATTCGGTGTTAACTTGAGAAGTTAGTCATTTGTCATTTGCTAGGAGTGAGAAATTAATAATATCAAGTCCGGGTAATTAGTTTGATTTCCACAATTATTACACCCCACCCCCAACCCCTCCCCGCAGGCGGGGAGGGGAGACAAAGCGTAGCTTTGGCGGGGTGGGGTTCTTGAAGTTTAATAAGTAACCAAGCGAACATGATATAATTCCTCACTCCCCGATGCACTGGCTGCAAAATCTAAAATCCAAAATCCAAAACTTGTACTGAGCGAAGTCGAAGTATCCAAAATCCAAAATCCAAAATAGTCTTAACCATGCCTAAATATGTACTCTGGGGAACTTACTGCGAAGACGTTATCGAAAAACGCGCCCCCTATCGTCAAGCTCATTTAGACGGATTAGCAAAACAGAAAGAATCCGGTGTGCTGATTACTATCGGCCCCACCAAGGATGTTACAAAAGTTTTTGGGATTTACGAAGCCGAAGACGAAGCCACTGTGCGCCAGTTAATTGAAAACGATCCTTACTGGAAAAATGGCATCTGGACTGAATATTCAGTCAAAGAATGGATTCAGGCTTTATAAATTGGTGTTGGGCATTGGGCATGGGAAGATGAGCTTGAATGTTGAACCTTTGAACTCGGAAGTTGAACCTCTGAACTCGGAAATTATACCTTTGAACTCGGAAGTTGTACCTCTGAACTCGGAAGTTGCACCTTTGAACTCGGAAGTTGCACCTTTGAACTCGGAAGTTGAACCTCTGAACTCGGAAGTTGAACCTCTGAACTTAAAACTTTCAGCTATTTCTCCCATCTCCCCATGCCCAATGCCCCATGCCCCATCCCCCCATAATTATGAAAACTTGGCAGGTTGATTTTTATCGTCGTCCCTCACAAGATACGTCTGGACAAATTTTATGGGAATTGTTGATTTGTGACGCAACTCGCAGCTTTGAATATGAAGCCACCTGTCTCCAGTCAGCAGCAAATTCTAATTGGGTTGCGACTCAACTTGAGCTAGCTGCTGGTGAAAAATTGCCAGATGTAATTCAGGTGTTTCGTCCTCAGTCTCTAAACTTAATTGAGGCGGCTGGACGCAATTTAAGTATAAATGTCGAACCTACCCGCCACACCTTGGCGTTAAAGCAGTGGTTAGAAGAAAAGCAATATCCCTCAACCCTGGATAAACCACCCCCAACACCATTACCAGAAAACCTTTGGGGAGAACAATGGCGTTTTGCAAGTTTAGCTGCTAGTGATGTAGAAACGAGATTTAGCGATCGCCCCATTCCCATTTTGCACATTCCAGAACATTTCAAACCCATCAATTTAGGTTTGGCATCAACAGTCCCCGTTCCTGGTGTCGTAATTTATGGAGGACGGCAATCAATGCGCCTAGCACGGTGGTTGCAGCAAGCCCGTGCCGTCAGCTTGAACTACATTTCTGGCGCACCGAATGGCTTAATATTAGAAGCTAGCTTGGTAGATAGGTGGATTGTTGCCACATTTGAAGATCCAGAAGTTACAACAGCAGCCCAAGCATTTGAACAACGCAAAAAACATTGCCGAGGATTGCATTTTTTGTTAGTTCAACCCGATGATTCTGGTATGACTTATAGCGGCTTTTGGTTATTGCAGACAGAAAATTGATATTAATTGCCAAAAATATTTGTCTGTAGTTCTGGGATTTGTGGTTTAGAGGTGTTAGAGAATAAAAATAGAGATAAAAGTGAGACAAAGGCAATGAACAACTTAAACTATTTCTTCCTGCTTTTGACTTAAATACATCGCAATTCCTTTCTCGTAGTAAGCTGCTTCATTAATAAAAATAGGATAAACAGTAGACGCTCCCTCATAGAAAATATCTTTTCCTTCAAAAGTCAGAAACATTGGATCGCCTGGATGCAAAGGTTCATAATCCCTAAACTGAAGCTGGGGGTGAATCATGGCTTGAATTTCCCCGCGTAGGCGCAGCCCACCGTAGGCATCGCTTCTCGGATAATCGATAGTCTGAATGTATTTATAAAGTGTAAGGTGATTGCTTGTCTGCGGAATATTACCCTGATTGCACCTTTCAAAATAATCTAAAACTGCATAAATAAGCTGTTCTGTCTCCTGAAATAATTTAGCGTTTAAAACATTTTGAGCTACAGCACCAACTTCTATAACAAAACCCAATTCGCACAAAGAACGGAGAAAACCATTTTCTTTGGATTCCTGATTAATAAAGACTTTCACCAAAGGATTGATAGAACTTAAATAAGCGCCTAACCGGAGCAAGAAAGGATGCATATCACAAAAAATCAGACTTAACCCCATATTGGCAGTTGTGCTGTGCAAATCAACAATTACATCTACAAACGGCTGATTTTGCGGTTGCAATATCTGTTGAATTGCTTTTGCCCGCATATCTTCATAACTTGAGAGTTGGGGATTTTGTAAACCTTGATTAGTGAAACAACGATTTAAATCTTTTTCAATGTATCGTTTGCCTTCTTCAATAGCTTTGAGATTGCCAAGTAATGCCAGAGTTTCAAAACTTGCCCTGTTAATTAAATTAGGATATTGCTGAAACTTTTTGACTAAATGTACTCCTGTTAACTCATTACCGTGGTTTCCTCCAACGATCGCAACTCGTTCAATCTGACTCATAACAACCTCACTGGCTCCCCTACGGTTATTGAGAATGGTGCAAGATACAAGATAGAAGTATAACTGCTGCTGACTAAATCTTGTAAAAGTCTGACGCGATGTCTACGACGGGCGGTTCCTGAGCGCAGCCGTAGGCGTAGCCTCTCGTAGAGAAGGGCTACGCCTACGCTACAAGTTCAAGCCAAAATGTGATAACTGTTAAGCTGTTGGTTTTAGCACAAAAGGGGAGGAAATTTATGGAGTATAATTTTCAAGCGATGCCTTCGGCGGGCTACGCCTACGCTGAACTTTACAAAAACGCTCTCCTCAACGACGTACTCCCCTTTTGGGAAAAATATTCTCTTGATTGGAAGCAAGGCGGCTATTTCACCTGCCTCGATCGCGAAGGCAAAATTTATGATACAGACAAATTCATTTGGCTGCAAAACCGCCAAGTATGGACTTTTTCCATGCTTTACAACCAGCTAGAAAAGCGCGAAAATTGGCTAAAAATTGCCAGCAACGGCGCTAATTTTCTCGCCCAACATGGTAGAGATAGCGATGGTAACTGGTACTTTGCCCTCACCCGTGAAGGGAAACCATTGGTTCACCCCTACAACATCTTTTCTGATTGCTTTGCAGCGATGGCATTTAGTCAATATGCACTTACTGGCGGCGAAGAATGGGCAAAGGATGTGGCGATGCAGGCTTATAACAACGTATTACGCCGCAAAGACAACCCGAAGGGCAAATATAATAAAACCTATCCCGGCACACGCCCGATGAAATCATTGGCTGTACCGATGATTTTAGCCAACCTGACTCTAGAAATGGAATGGTTGCTACCAAAAGAAGCACTAGAGAATGTCCTAGCTGAGACAGTCCGCGAAGTGATGACCGATTTTCTCGACCAAGAACGGGGACTAATGTACGAAAACGTTGCCCCTGACGGTTCCTACATCGATAGTTTTGAGGGAAGGCTGATTAATCCAGGTCACGGGATCGAAGCGATGTGGTTTATCATGGACATCGCACGTCGGAAAAACGACACCAAAACTATTAACCAAGCCGTCGATGTGGTGTTAAATATTCTGAATTTTGCTTGGGATAGCGAGTACAGCGGACTGTATTACTTTATGGATGCAGATGGTCATCCCCCACAACAATTGGAATGGGATCAAAAGCTGTGGTGGGTTCACCTAGAGTCTTTGGTTGCATTAGCGATGGGCTATCGCTTGACAGGGCGTGAGGTGTGTTGGGAATGGTATCAAAAGATGCACGATTACGCCTGGTCGCATTTTGCTGATTCAGAATACGGTGAGTGGTTTGGCTACCTGAATCGGCGTGGAGAAGTATTGTTAAACCTCAAAGGTGGCAAATGGAAAGGATGTTTTCACGTACCGCGTGCATTGTATCTTTGTTGGCAGCAATTTGAGGCGATCGCTACTCCTTTGCAATAAACTTCTTACATTTCTCTAAGGCTTGTTGCTGACTTAAGTAATCTTACAGTGGGGTAGTAACAAACAGGAAAGCTATAAAAGCGACAAAGCTTTGGAGTCACGAGCAAATGACAAGTCGAGAATTACCAGATTCTAACCAAGAAATCCTGTTGGAAAGGTATCAAGTGCAACAGGAACTAGGCAAAAAAGCCGGACGGCGATCGCTGCTAGCTCGTGACTTACAAACTCTAGAATTAGTAGTGGTCAAAATACTATCCTTTGGTAATGAATTTGAATGGAACGACCTCAAATTATTTGAGCGGGAAGCTGAAACTCTCAAAGCACTATCCCACCCAGCTATTCCTCGCTACCTTAACTACTTTGAGCTAGATTCACCCAACAGTAAAGGATTTGCACTCGTACAAAGTTATATCCCAGCCCAATCTCTAGAAGCACAACTAAAAGCTGGGCGTAGTTTCAGTGAAGAAGAAGTTAAGGAACTAGCAAAAGCCATTCTAGAAATTCTCAAATATCTGCATGGTCGTCAACCGCCCGTGATTCATCGTGATATCAAACCAAGTAATATTCTATTAACAAATCGCTCTGGTAATAGTGTTGGTGAAGTGTACTTAGTAGATTTTGGTTCAGTACAAACCATCGCCAGAAGAAGCAGCACAATTATAGTAATGGGAACTTACGGCTATGTACCACCAGAACAATTTAATGGTAGAGCTATTCCTGGTTCTGACCTTTACAGTTTGGGAGCAACTTTAATTTATTTAGTAACAGGTCAGCATCCAGCCGATTTACCACAAACTGACTTGCGGCTTGAATTTGAACAGGTAGCTAATATTAATCCTACTTTCAGCAGTTGGTTAAGGAAAATGACAGAACCGATTGCGAATCAACGTTTGACTTCTGCTGAAGACGCTTTGCAAGCTTTAAACAAACCAGGAAATACATCTCAGATTCCCAGGATACAAAGTAATTTACCCCCTAGAAAACCTCCTGGTAGTAAAATTGTCTTGATTAAGAATGCTAACTCTTTAGAAATTTTCATTTCACCTAGAGGTTTCTTTAGCCAAAGAACTATTATGACCTTAATTATATTTCTACTAATTCTTTTATTTATTCCTGTTTTACCAATTTTTTATGCTGGGATAAACATTTTCACATTAGCATCTTTAATATTATTTTCATCAATTGTAATTTTATTATTTATTTATACTTTTATAGGTATTTTTGGTAAAAAGAAGCTTTGTATTAATCGTCAAAAAATTGCCTTGATTTATGAATTGTTTGGAATTAAACGTCTTCACCCATCTCCAAGTTCTAGACAAGATATTCTACGTCTAGAACGAAGTAAGGATACTTATAATCAACCTTGCTTGACAATTTGGGCAGCAACTAAAAAGTATGACATCTTAACTGGTGAATTGCATTTTTTTCCTGCCACTCCTCCAGAACTTGACTGGTTAGCTTATGAACTTAGTGATTGGCTAGGCTTACCAATTACAAAAGAATAAACTACAAACTAAATTCTGCTGCGCCATCTTCATCCACATCTGCATCTCCACCTGCACCAGTAGGTTTAAATTTAGAGCCATGAATTAATTCACCAAACACAATTCCTGGATTTTGGTGAAGAATATTCAGCACACTCATAAAATCTCGCACAATTTCTCCTGGTGTCAGTAATGCTTCTGCACCCAAGCGACTAATAATTTCTTGTACAAACTCCTTCAACTCACGATTTGTCAAAGTCTGTTCATACCCAAAATTTACTGCATGAATCTCGGCTAAACGTTGCAAAAGCGTCAATATTTCTGCTTCACTTAACGGATTTAGCCGAATCACTGGCCCTAAATGTTCTTGAACATTAGCTTGTGCAACAAAACGACTTTCTTTGGTGCGTCTTTGCCAAGCTTGGTCTGCAAAAAGTCCTCGTTTGGGGTCTTCTAAAAACTTGGTTGTTCCACCAACGACAATGCCAAGATGTTCTGCTTTACACTGCATAGTATCATTAAACATTGCGAGGAGTCGATTATAATTTTTTTCCCGCGTGACTGTAGTAGATATTTGATATAAATGTACAGCTTCATCAACTAAAATTAACAGTCCTTTATAACCAATCTCAGCGACAAATTTCGCAAACAGTTTTATATAGTCATACCAACTATCATCATCAATAATTACCCGCACTCCTAAAGCTGCTTTCGCCTCAACTTTAGTAGTAAATTCTCCCCGCAACCAGCGCATTGCCGCATTTTTTAAATTATCATCATCCAATCGGTAGCCACGCCAATAAGCGATAATCACGCTACCAAAATCAAAACCGTGAACTAAATCTTCAATATACTGAACTACTTCTCTAATTTTCGCTTCAACTTGGTCATCAAAACCATCGTCATTCGGACGCATTTCAGTTTCTTTGACTACTTCTTGTTGAATTTTATTAATCCATCCTTCTAAAATCGAGACTAAAGCACCACCATCAGGACGAGTTTTTGTAGCTAGGTGGCTCATTAATTCTCGATAGGTGGCTACACCTTCATGATTGCTTCCTGCTAATCGGCGTTCAGGGGATAAATCAGCATCAGCTACTACAAAACCTTGCTCCATAGCGCGGTTGCGAATTAGTTGTAATAAAAAACTTTTCCCAGAACCGTAGTTACCAATTATGAAGCGGAATGCTGCGACACCTTCTGCAATATCATCGAGATTTTGTAATAGGCTTGTTAGTTCTTTTTCTCGACCTACTGCGATATATTCAACTCCCACTCTTGGTACTACCCCCGCACCAAGGGAATTGATTAAAGCAGTGGAGATTTTCTTCGAGATTTTGAACTTTGCCATGTATTACACTTCACTTGATTCTAAACGCAGAAGCACGCGGTAAGTAAGTAAGGGATATCATCTTACTACTAAATCTTACGACGGCAATAATAATTTAATTTGACGAAGTATGTCTGGTCATGAGACCTTCATACATCGCAATCATTTTTTTGACATCTGTTATATGCTCCTGATAAACTTTTGGACTTTCGGAATCAAAATTGATTATTAATTCCCCAATAGTATCATTTGCACGTTCATTTATAGAATCGATTAATAAATTTGGCATAGTGATATTTGCTTCAGCAATTTTTTTAATAGCACTATTGGGATTATCTTGTTCAACTATAGCTTTTAATACTTGTAACTCATATCCCGGAAGATTTCTGAGAAAATTAGTCCATTCTTCAGAGATATTTTCCGATGTCTCAACTTCTGATTTTTCAATAATATCAGAAGATTCAATTATTTCGGAAAATGGAAACAACTCAATATCATCTTCTTGGGAATTATCCGACAAAGGCTCTGGATTCAAGGTTTCTACTTGTTGTAGTAATTCCCATACTTGATTTTGTAATGAGTCTCGTTCTTCTTGCAATAATGAAACTTGGCCTTGTAATTGCTGTAATTCGGCTTTGTGTTCTGCGAGTTGGGTTTGTGAATAATTAAGAATAGCTTGGATATTTTCTCTTTCGGTTTTGGTTGCTACCAGCAATTGATTACTTTGGGTTGTCTCAACTTCTAGCTCTTGAATTGCAATTCGCAGTTCGTATAATTTTTCTTCTAATTGGGGTTTGAGTCTGCCTAAAAGAGTTAAATTACTTTCAATTTCTTGTTTCTCGTGTTGTAGCTCGGAAATTTGACTTTGCAACTGAGCGATTTCAGCGCGAGATACATTACAATTTGACTCTAAACGGCGCTTTTCTGCGGTGAGAATAGAAAAAGCATTGTTCAATTCAGTTTGATTATTCTGCAAATTATTAATTTCAAGTTGCAGGCTATTAACTTCTGTTTCTAATTGCTTCTTTTGTCCGGCAAATGCTCTTAATTCTCGATGTAAACTATCTCTTTGGCTACGACTTTCTATAACTTGATTTTGCAGCTGTTGTGATTCAGCATATAGTAAATTATGATGTTCTTCAATTTGATTTATTTCTCTGACAACACGAGCCTTTAATTCCTCCATATCTTTAATTCGCTTGCGGAGCGAACCTAAAACAAACATTTCATAATTTCTACGCCGCTTGTCTATGAATAATGCTGTTGTATGGATAGTAACGGCAGTAATTACACCTGTGAGAAAGGCTTTATTAAAATCCCAGCTTGGGACAAGGCTAAGACCAAAACTCACACTAAAGGCAACTATCACTAGTATAAATCTATTGCCGATCGTTACTGATTGCATATTGCTGGTTTTTAGCGTAGTTAAATTATCTGAATAAGTAGCTTTCATAGTAATTTATAATTCGTAATGAAGCTCTCTACGAGACGCTAAAAGCGTAGCTTGCTTCTCTGAAAGAGTACGTGGACTCGCTACCGCTACGCTAACGTAACTCGTAATTAAACAACACATATACATAAAATACTTAATGTAAGTGGTTTGTAATTTATTGTTCTGTTTGTTAGTCAAGATATTTTTCCCAGATTTGGGATCGTAATTGTTATGAAATCTTTAATTTTAGTTAATATTGCATAACATTGTTCTGTAATTTACAAAAAAGCGCAATCATTAATGAAATAATTTTAATGTGAAGTGTTGGATATGTTTTTATTTGCATGAAAAAGTGTTAAATCTGCTTTTAAAAAATCAACAAACTGCCGTGCTGTACGTCCAGAACGACCATTATGACGAGTTGCCCATTGTAATGCCTGAAATTCCAAATCTTCTTGGGTGATATTAATTTCAGCTTGTGCCACTAGATGTTGTACAATTTCTAAATAAGTTTTCTGATTGGCTGGTTCAAAAGTTAAGGTTAAACCAAAGCGATCGCTAAACGAAAGCTTCTCCTGCATCGTATCCCAGGCATGGATTTCCTCGTTATCCTTGGGGGTAGGTCTATCCACAAAATACTCCCGAATCAAGTGGCGGCGATTGGAAGTAGCATACACAACTACATTTTGAGGCCGTGCCGTTAAATTACCTTCTAAAACTACCTTGAGGGCTTTAAAGGCATCATCATCTTCTTCAAATGAAAGGTCATCGACAAAGATAATAAATTTTTGTGACACACCCCGTAAATGTTCCACGATTTCTGGTAGGTCTTTTAAATCAGATTTTGCCACTTCTAATAAGCGGAGGCTGCGTTGGGCTTTGCCCTTGCCGGAGGCATCGCTATATTCATTCAACAAAGATTTCACTAAAGAAGATTTGCCAGAACCGCGACTACCGTAAAGTAATACATGCAGTGCCATCTCTCCTGACAATAAAAACTCTGTATTTTTCAGCAAAGCATCTTTTTGAGATTCGTAACCGACAAGCGCACTCAGTTTAACCGGGTCAGAATATCTAATACCGATAAACTGCCCAGATTGCCATCGTAAAGCGCGATATTCTGCAAATAAACCAGAGCCACATTGCCGATAATAAGCTGCTAACTCTTCTACAGCATCACCCCAATTATCTAACTCTTGTAGATATGTAATGAATTTTGTCTCTACTCCTAGCAATTCTTGCTCTTTATACCACACTACTGGTGAAATCGGCATGTGAGCTACGTTTTGTACCCACTCGCTCAAAGAAGCGCTGCTACACTCATAGAGGCTTTGCAATACTTGTAAATCATGCTGAACTGCTGTTATTAAAGCTGGGGGCAAATCTTCAAATTCTTGCACTCCCGCCAGCCTTGTAAAAGGATTCTCACAAAAGAGAATTTGAGTAATTAAATAGTCTTCCCAGTTTTGATTTCTAGCAGCCAAAGCGTAAAAGTAATTGCCGTAAGCTTGGAGACAACCCCGTGCATCGGTGTCAGTGTAACGTATAGCTTGCAACAGTTCCAGAAATGCTATCCCGACTTCGCCTTGCAGAACAGATTGGTACAGTAAAAGTGAGGCTGCTTGGCGCTGGAGATATTGAATCTTTGTATATGAAGAAGTACTTGCCATTGGCATCGCTTGATTATCCATAAATCAACTGTGTGGTATAGCTAGATAGCTATGGTAAATTGTCTGCTGACCCTGGCAGTAAAGTCAAAGTCTACATAGGTTTTAACAATGAATTTAAGTATAATTGCTGCTTTTGCCTACGGTATATTAGCGATTGTTGGTGGGGTTATTGGCTACATTCAAGCTACAAGTAAGGTTTCACTTTTAAGCGGTAGCATTAGCGGTTTATTACTAATACTTGCCGCTTACTTTCAACTCCAAGGACAAACTTGGGGTGCGATTTTAGCAGTGTTAGTTACTGCTGTTTTAGTAGTTTTCTTTGCATTGAGACTGGCAAAAACACGCAAGTTTATGCCTGCGGGATTAATGACAATTTTGGGTATGTTGGCATTGGCGGTGATGGTGAATCAATTTGTGGCTTTAAGGTAGCATTAGTCTCTCAGCAATAACCACCCTCCTGTTTTTTTTGGTGTGGCATGAGTTTCTCTGCTTTGAATTATATTAGTACATTTATATTACTGTGACTTGTTACCTTTGCCTAATAACTTCTAGCATTCTCAATGAGTTATAGCGATTTCTGTCTAAATAAACGTGAATTCGACGGCTTATATAGTGTCCTTTAATTCGCTCAATCAAAAAGACCTCTCCCTGATTTTACTTGGCAAAATCGTCCCTCTCCGACTCGGAGAGGGACAGCCTTGAACTTTAGGTCAAGGCAGGGAGAGGTTTATCGAACTCACGTTAAATAAGGTAAACGGGTAGAGGCGCACAGTACCTTTATCAAGGTGAGTCAAATTGTTGGCAAATATAGCTGAGTGCTGAATGAAAAGGGTGTAGGGGATAGGGTGTGGGGTGTGGGGAACCCCATACTTAAAAGCAGGGGTTTCAAAACGGACGCTGTATATTTTGCACATACGTGTCACTACATACATCTTTTGATTTTTTCCATATTTAAAAACAGGGGCTTGTACCCGTTGGGTGCGGGAGAACGTTCTTTATCTAATACCTGCAACCCCACACCCCACACCCTTCTCGGTCAAAACCGAGTTGTTTCAAAACAAGGAAAATTTCTCATTTTAGGAGTTCGGCACCTCCTCGTTGTGGTGGCTGTGGGGTAGTTGATGTAGTCGGACTGGGTGCGGTATTGGAATTAGGAGATAGGGTATTTTGGGAAGCAGGATTAAATATATTGACTAAGACTTGTACTAGGGCATCTCGTTGGCTGCGGGTGAGACTTTTGATAGCTTTGCGATCGCCTTCTATCGGATTTTCCCGTAGTGAGTCATTCCCTGGATAGGTAGTATCATACATAATTTCGTTCACACCCAGGTAATCAGCTAAAGTCAACTTCCAATCTAAGCGATAAATGGGGGCCCGCCCTTTGGTATAAATGTGATATCTAATTAGGCGATTTGCTAAAGTGTTGTTTTCGGCAACTTTCCCATTTTCTTTACTGATATACTTATTTTCCCGTGGGAAATCTGGCAATTGTTGATACACCAGCTGCCAAACATCGCTAGGCGTGATTCTCTGGGCAGAAGCAGGTTGGATACTAAATATTCTATGTATTGATTTATCCGCTCCTGAACCTAAAACAATTACACTCACTAGTATTAAGGTAAGTAGTAGTAGTGTTAGCGGTAGCTCGGCGTTTCGCTTGTGCTGAGTTGTGAGTTTTGAGAAAATTGATTTAAATAGAAATTTTTTCTTTTTCATAGAACAATATTTTGGGCGTTGCTGAGTGAAAAGATGAATTTGCCTGATTCAGAATTCAGCACTTACCACTCAGCACTCAATCTTATAGTTCGCCGATAATTTCTGGTTGAGTCAACTCATCGGACATTTCGATTATTGCCCTTAGCACCGGCTTCATCATCGCATCTTCGTTACTTTCAAAGTCTTCGTAACGCCGACGTTTAGCACGATTTGCTACCTGAACCGTAATGCGGTATCGATTTGAGGCTGCACTAATCAGATCCTCAGCACGGTGCATAATCTGAGATTGAGTTGTCTCGAACTTAGAACGCTTTAGCATAATCAGTGGTTCTTGGGGTCATTCTCCAGTGTAACAGTACTAAATCAGTCTACTGCTGTCTGTTAAATCGCCAGCAACCTCTCTATTGATAGAGGCTAAGATATTTTAGTCACTTTATAAGTAACTTGTAGTATTAAATAACGCACCCTCATGGCTGACCTTGTGGAAACTGCGATCGCAGCAGGTAATTTCAATACTCTAATAAAAGCTGCTGAAGCTGGAAATTTCATAGAAACTTTGAAAAGCCCTGGTTCTTTCACGCTCTTTGCACCGACTGACGAAGCTTTTGCTAATCTGCCAGAGGGAACTTTAGACTCGCTACTACAAGATATCCCCAAGCTCCAGAAAATTGTGGCGTATCATATCGCTAGTGGGGATGTCAGGTCTGATGATTTGGTACAGATTAATGAGGCAGAGACGCTTGAAGGGTCAATTGTCGCCATTGAATCTGCCGACGGTAAATTTAAGGTAAATAACGCCAATGTCTTGAAAACAGATATTCTGGCAGACAATGGCGTGATCCACGTTATCGATGCAGTGTTGGTGCCTGCAATGGTGGCGGGAAGGTAATGTAATTGGGCATGGGGCATGGCGCATCGGGCATTGGGGCAGAGGAAAAAAACTTACTGCAACTTCTCCCCAGTTCCCCAGTCCCCAATACCTAATCCCCAGTCCCCAAAATGCACCCACTGCGTGCGGGAACAGTCAATGACAACTGCCGATCTCCTTTACTATTCCACTCAACTTCAGCAGTGCCATATAAAGGCTTGTTGGGTTGAGTACGCAAAGTAGCGACATCTGCATTCGCTGTTGCCGAACTTGTGCCAGCGTTGATGGCAATTATTAATTCCTCTGTCCCCAAAGTTCGCGCAAAGATATAAAGTTGTCCTTGAGCATAGAGAACTTGGTAATCACCAGTACGCAAGGCTGGGTAAGTGTGGCGGAGGGCAATTAACTGGTGGTGAGTATTAAAAATTTCTTGATTCCAGTTACTCTCTAAAGGAAAGCCACGGCGTGAGTCGGGATCTATTGCACCAGGTAAACCAACTTCATCACCATAGTAGATGCTGGGCGCGCCGGGAAAGGTGAGTAACAGTAGAGTTGACAATTCTATACTGGCTATATCGCCGCCTGCAATGGTCATCAATCGGGCTGTATCGTGACTTGCAAGCAAATTGAGTTGAGTTAGCTGAATTTCCCAAGGGTAAAGTTGCAGTACTTCTTGGATTTTGGTGGCGTACTCGGCAGCAAATAAGGGTGGGTAGGGTTGATAGTCGCGGCTTTGGACTTGTTCTAAGACTACGCGATCGCCTGCTGCAAAGGCAATTGTTGGCCCAGCAAATAGATAATTCATCACGCCGTCAAATTGCGTTCCATCCAACCACTCGCGGGAATCTCCCCAGACTTCGCCCACAATATAAGCTTCAGGATTGATGGCTTTGACGCGATCGCGAAATTCCTGCCAAAAACCAGGAGTTTTTATTTCAAATGGTACATCCAATCGCCAACCATCAATGCCGAATTTAATCCAATATTCGGCAATTTCCATAATGTATTCTCGTACTTCTGGATTATCGTGGTTAAATTCTGGCAAGGCGCGATTTCCCGCCCAGCCTACGTAGTTGGCAGGAAATTCGCCATTGTATGCTGAAAGCGGCCAGCCTTCTATTTTGAACCAATTTACCCAAGGCGAATGGGGGCCATTTTCTAAAACGTCGTGGAAAAAGAAAAAGCCCCGACTGGAATGGTTAAATACCCCATCCAGAACGACTTTGATATTCCGTTGATGGGCTGCATCGAGCAATTCCTTAAAAGCTTCGTTGCCCCCCAGCATTGGGTCAACTTGATAATAATCGTGGGTATGATAGCGATGATTACTGGCGGATTGAAAAATGGGTGTGAAGTAAATCGCGTTAATCCCTAAATTCTGGATGTAGTCTAAATCCTCCATAATCCCCCATAAATCGCCGCCTTTATAGCCCTGGAGAGTTGGCATAGAGTCCCAATCTTCCCAACGGGCTTCCTGCAATAACCGTTTGCGCGGCTGTTTGCTTCTGGCAAAACGATCTGGGAAGATTTGGTAGAAAACAGCGTGCTTCACCCAGTCTGGTGTTTGAATTTGCATGAATAACTTTTTGTATGTTTAGAAGCGATCGTTGCAAATATTAGCTTCTTTATGACTCTTACTTATGATAGAGAATCTGTCATTTCTCAGTAGTCATTAGCGATTTAGCCTTTTTGATGCTGTTTTATACGCAAATGTTATCAGTCTTAATTGGATGAACATCGGGGTTTGATTAGGAGCAGCACCAGAACCCATTCAAAAAGGTGAACGCAGAGATTTATTAAATTTATCTTTTTTACTTATTCCTTAATTCTTCTTAATTTTATTTTATTTACCTTGTCCGTAATGATTTCAGGAGAAACTGGATTAGTTTAATAGCTTCATAAAATTTCCTAGTGACTCCAGTCTTGGGTAAATCTGAGATGCGGCTGCTCAAAAATGTATCACGAGCCACAGAAAATTACGATCGGGGAGACAGAATTCAAAAATATGAGTTATGAATTAGCAATTGTCTTAGGAAGAACTTACCATTTCCTAAGCTTATTTGATGTTATCTATAAAAAAATAGATAACTATAGTCGCATCAAATAATCAAGGCTAAAAAAATACATAGACTGCATTAATGTGAGAGCGACTTATCCTACTAAAATCACTACTTAGTTGACAGCAAATAAATTGAGTTTGAGGTAACAATGAGACACGAAAAACTTTCCCCTGGGCTACTTTTGGCATATCAAGACTATCAAAATGAAGGAGATCGAGCTTTAGTTACACACAAGCGATCGCTTGGCATCATTGCGCACAAAAGCCCGGTTAAGCCTACTAAGAGCGTCGTTTTTATCTACTGCGACCCTGATGCAGACTTAAGTTATCTATCACAATATAATATTGAAGTCAATCAAAACTCCGGGAGTGTGCGGACGGCTTTCTTACCCATAGATAGTTTAGATGTCTTATCTGAAGAAGATGTGATTGTGCGGATTAAGCCATCACGCAAACTTCATTTGAGGATGGACACTGCAATGGGAACAGTCAAACTGCCGGAATTTAAGAATCAAACCGGATTGACTGGTAAAGGAGTAATCATCGGCATTATAGACAGTGGCATCGATCCGAAACACCCCGCCTTTGCTGGACGAATTTTACACATTTGGGATCAAACACTACCAGGGCCAGGAGTCACAGAGGGCGGCTATGGGGCTGAATTTACGGGAGCGCAACTAACAGTTTCTCAGGATACTGGCGGTCATGGTACTCACGTTGCTGGCATTGCCGCCGGTGCTGATGCTAGTTATGGCGGTGTCGCACCAGAAGCGGAATTAGTTGTTGTCAGGTCAGACTTACAGGATGCCCACATTGCAGATGGTGTGCGTTATATTTTCCGAGTTGCTAGGGAGTTGGGACGCCCAGCAGTGGTGAATCTCAGCTTGGGCGGACACGCTGATGCTCATGATGGTAGCGATTCCTTATCTAAAGTTATCGATGCCGAAACTGGGCCAGGAAGAATTGTTTGTTGTGCTGCGGGTAACGAAGGAAACGATAATATTCATGGACAAGCAATCATACCCAGTGGACGCACTCGTGGTATGCGCTTCAATGTTCCTTTGAATCAAGTAGGCATAGTTTGGTTAAACGCTTGGTATGCCAAAGACAGCGAATTGGAAGTATCTGTGCGGAGTCCTAACGGTTTTGTTACTCCCTTCCAAAAAATCATTACTGAAGGTAATGCCGCCCAAGATTACCAGTTACCAGATGCACGGGTGCAATTAGCGACACCAGCACCAGACCAAGCCAACGGCGACCATAATTTCTTTGTGCAAATACGCGGTATTGACCCCTCGCAAGTCATGGGAGGTATTTGGCAGCTGCGAGTCCGCAACACTTCTTCAACTGACACATGTTTAAATGTGTGGACGCTAGATGATAGTTCATCAGTGTTTTTCACAGGTAAAAGTGTGAAAGATGCCTTAAAAATTGGTTCGCCGGGAGCCGCCAGCAGTGCAATTACAGTTGCCGCCTATACTACTAAAACCAAGTACACAGATATTGATGGCCAAGTGCGAGAAATGGGCTTAGAATTGGACACTATTTCGGAATTCAGTAGTGAAGGCCCTCTACGCAATGATGGGCAGAAGCCGGATGTAGCAGCACCAGGAGCAATGATTGTTTCGACGCTTTCCGCCGATGCTAATTTTGACCGCTCATCGATGATTAATTCCAAGTTTGTGGTGCAGGCTGGTACGAGTATGGCGACACCGTTTGTAAGTGGGTTAGTAGCACTGCTGTTGCAGCGAGATCCTAAACTCGATCCGGTTGCTGTGAAAGACTTACTACGTAAAAATAGTGCAATTCCCGGCAAACCCGCAGGCACATTTGATGATAAATGGGGTTATGGAGTAATTAACGCTTTGAATCTGTAATTAGACTGAGACTGATGGATATTATTTCTGTACAAGGGTAGGTAACAACAACCGATAAATTTGATAGGTTAGGGTAGACAATTATTGCCTACCCTGTTTACCAAGGAGTTGCTGGTGAATTATCAGAAACTAGATGCCGCTCTTGCGACAGTGCTAAATGATGTTAAAGATTCAGAAGAAACTAGTTTGGCAGTTTTTATCCATACTGAACCAATTTTAAACTCTGCTGCAACTGCTATTTTAGAAAGCTTTGGTGTCAGTGGTGTTAGCAGTGGCAAAGATATTTTCACAGCAACACTTTCACCAAATGCCATTTCCCAGTTGTCAGAGCAACCTTGGGTGAAGTATTTGAAGCGATCGCAGCAATTAGGTTTGGTTAATAGGAGAATAAATACACCGAAGTTGGGCGTTTAATGGGCATTGCCTACCCTTGCACTGTGCAGATAGTTTGTTGCTGTTACTGTGAGTCAGGTTTTGGTTTTTCTGGAAACTTACACTTCACTTGAATTTCCAGATTACTTTCAGCAGAGCCTTCGCTAATATAAGGAATGCCAGCCTTCCCACCCAGCTTAATGCCAAATTTAAGACTTACCTCCTCAATATCCGCAGTATTGAAGTCTTTAAAAGCACTAAGAGCATAAATAGTATAAGAGCGAATCATTTGCCGAGCTTGTTGCATCCGAGCGATCGCATCTGTTCGTACATCCTTGTATTCTATGCCATCATCGTCCTCCTCAATTTCCGAAGTTATTTCGGTGGCTGTGACGTTAATCTCAATCTGCTCAATCTCTCCATCTGCTTGGAAAAATATTTGCTGTACTTCTGACATAAGCTACCTCGATTAAAGTTTTGTAACGTATCTGAATAAATTTCAGTTTGCTTGCGGAAAAATAACAGATGGTGTTGTTGTTAGCAACACAGCCATCATTGTGTCTGTCAAGATTATCCCGCATTTACCAACCCAAGGTGTGTTAAATGGCACGATACGCGCTTGTTATTGGCATCGCCGAGTATGTCAGCCCATCATTATCGCGTTTGTCGAAGACTACAAATGATGCTGAGGCTATAGCACAACTCCTAGAGCAGTATGGTGATTTCCAGTCTGTGCAAAGACTACCTCAGCGCTGGAATAAAGAGAAAAATGGCTATGAAATGGCAGCGTCAAAAGTTACTGGCGCTCAACTTGGGCAAGATTTGAGAACTTTTTTACTAGAGCAAGCTGATAATAATGAAGCGCTGATTTATTTTAGCGGACACGGTTTTACTATTTCTGACAATTTAGGGCAACAAAAGGGATATTTGGCAAGTTCCGATTGTCAGATTGAATTTAAGGATAACGAAAATGTTGAACAAAAATATGGTATTCCTCTGGATAGCCTCAACGATTTAATTCAAGAGTCGCAATTGAGTAGTTTAGTGATGCTACTCGATTGCTGTCATAGCGGCTATTTCTTAGAAAGACAATTAATAGAAAGAACTCTTAACGCTTTCAGTTCGCAAAAAGATTATTACTTAATTACAGCTTGTCGTGGCTTTGAACGCGCCGGAGTAATTAAGAGTGAAGAATATAGTATTTTCACAAGCGCAGTTGTTAAGGGATTGGCAATAGAAAATGCAAGTAGTAATAGTAGGCGAATTAGTGGCGATCGCTTGTTTGATTTTGTCAGCAACGAACTTAAAGGTTCCGTACAGGAACCTATTCGTATGGGTTGGGGACGTTCCATTACTCTGGTTACTTATCCCCAATTAGATATTCCTACAGGAGAAAAAATTGCTTTCAATCAGGAAAATCCTTATCGGGGACTTTATGCTTTTGAATCAGAACAAGCGCAATATTTTTGTGGACGAGATGAAGCGGTTCGCACACTAATTTTGCGTTTAGCAGAGAGTCGATTTTTGGCTGTAATTGGCTACTCAGGTAGTGGTAAATCTTCTTTAGTAAAAGCCGGTTTGTTGCCGCAACTAAAAGGCGATCGCCTCCCAGGAAGCAGTCAATGGGCGATCGCATCTTTTACACCAGGAGAGCATCCTTTAGGTAAATTGGTTGATATTTTAGCTCAACAACAGCAGCAAAATCAACCCCAATTATTGTTTATCGATCAATTTGAAGAAATATTTACCCTTTGCCAAGACGATGAAGAACGCAAAGCTTTTATCCGCTTAATAGTAGAAGAAGTCAAGACGGCTGAGAGACAAACACGCATAATTTTGACTATTCGCGGTGATTTTTTAAATAAATGCGCTGACTATGTAGAAATTATTACTCTCATTAATAGTTTCCCTCCGACATCATTCATCGTGCCAATAATGTCTTTTACTGAGTTAGAAGAAGCAATTGAAAAACCAGCAAAATTGCATGGTGTAACATTTGAGCATGGTTTAGTTTCACAAATTTTCGCTGATGTAGTCAACCGTCCAGGTGCATTACCCATACTACAATATGCGCTTAAAGAATTGTGGCGAGTTTGTATTGAAGAACCTGAATCGCCAAAACCACTTTTAACTCATGAAGGCTATGAGGAAATTGGCGGCGTTAAAGGAGCTTTAGACAAACGAGCGACAATTTTGTATCAAAGTTTAACAACTATAGATCAAGCCTTTGCGCGTTGCTTATTTATGGAATTAGTACAGTTAGGTGAAGCTGGAGAAGTGACGCGACGGCGTGCTAGCTGGGATAGATTAGAAGCAATTTCAGATTCTCCCCAACAATTACAACGGGTTGTAGGATTACTGGCAGGTTCTCAACAACGTTTGATTATCACCGATCGAGATACTGTAGAAGTTGCTCATGAAGCACTTTTATCTGAGTGGAAATTATTAAACACTTGGATTGATGAAAATCTAGAGAATATTCGTCTGAGTCGTTCTTTAGAGGAAGATTGCCAGGAATGGGTACAAAGATTTAATAAATCGGATGAAGCACTGTTAGCGGGTGCAAAATTGGCTGTAATTTCTGAGTGGGTAAATAAGACTCAGCCCAGACTTACGCCATTGGAATCAGGATTTTTGCATAAGAGTTTGGAGAGACGCGATAGAGAAATTCAAGCAGAATTAGAGCAAGCAAAAAAACTCCAACAGCAAGCAGAAGCCAAAGCCAAAGCTGAATCACAAATAACTCGGTTTGCGATTGCTTCTGCAACACTTGTAGCCTTATGTGGTGGACTGGGATTTTTTGTATGGCAACTTGGAATCCAAAATAGATATAAGGATTATCTCATTTCTGTATCGGTTATCTCAACACCTAAGCTACTTTTTGATAGTGGAAGCCAGCTGGAAGCTATGATAGCAAGTGTACAAGCACTCAAGCTGTTGCAAAATGTAGGTGGAGGAAACGCTAATACCCTCAATCCACTTAAATCAGTAATTGATCAAGTACAAGAGCGTAATCGCCTAGAGGGACACACCAAAAGCGTTAACGGTATAAGTTATAGTCTTACAGATCCATTAATTGTTTCTGCAAGTTCAGATAAAACTTTAAGACTTTGGAAAATTGATGGTACTCCAGTGCAAACTACTCAGCCTATGACACATGATGATCAAGTCTATACTGTGAATTTTAGTCCTAATGGTGAGTATATAGCCTCTGCAAGTGCTGATAAAACAGTCAAGCTTTGGGAAAAAGACGGTACTTATATTACTACTCTTAAAGGTCACGAGCAAGGAGTCACATCTGTAAATTTTAGTCCTGATAGTAATACTGTTATCTCTGCTAGCGAAGATGGAACAATAAGACTTTGGAACATAGTAAATGTTTTTCTAAAGAAAGCGATACAACCCACTATTATTAAAGGACATAACGGTACAGTTTGGTATGCAGAATTTAGTCCTAATAGTCAGCTAATCGCCTCTGCTGCTAATAATGGAATTGAGATTTGGAATAAAGATGGTATTTTGATTACTAATCTTAAAAGGCAAGGACATACTGCGGCAGTAAAATATGTGACTTTTGGGCGTGATAATAAAACTATTATTTCTACAAGTGAAGATAGAACTATTCAAATTTGGAAGTGGCAGATTGACCCAAAAAAGATTGAAACAAAACTTTTTACTGAGAAAGGAAACAAATCTTACATCGGAAAGTTCAGTCCAAATTATAAATTTTTTGCTACTGCAAATCCAGATGGAAGAATAAATATTTGGCAAGCTGACAATGGTAATAAAATAGCTACTCTAGAACGGCATAAAGACGAAGTTTTTGATTTAAGCTTTAGTCGTGATAGCAAAGAAATTGCTACTGTCAGTGCTGATAAAACTATCAAGATATGGAGTTTAGATTTTCTTGAAAAAAATGTAAATAACAATAAAAATAGCAATTCTGATTTAATCAAGAGAGGTTGTACTTGGATTGCTGATTATTTAAATAATAATAAAAATGCTCATGAGCAATATCAAGATATTAAACAAATATGTCATAAATAATATTAACATTTTTAGATTTACTAAGAAAAAAGTTTAGTTTATAATAATTGGTAAAAAAATGTTTTAAAACTCCTGGAAGGTATAATTTTGCAGTAATAACTTAGGTTAACTCTGACGAAGAATCAAGGTTTCAGTCATGTAATGAGATACTTTGCAGTGCTCAATCTGAGAGCAAAAGACCCTTTTAAAACATCCTCTAACGATTACAATTCACCAAGACCACAGTAATTAACTCTAAGGAGAAATTAAAAGTGAATAAAGATAAATTGCTCAACGATACAACCTCTATAAAAAGTCAAAATATTCCAAAAAAACTAGCCAATGCCAGCCCCAACTCTGATGCAGGCACTCAACCTAGCCCTAAAAGTGATAATTCTCCTGAAGATAAATCTAAAAATGATGAAGGAAAAGGGGGGAAGATTAAAGGGGAAAGGAAACCCCATATTTAAAAACAGGGGTTTCAAGTATGGACGCTGATGTTTATCGCATTGTGTGCCTCAAAAATCTTCTTTGAACTTCAATGCATATTTAATAACAGGGGCTTTGTACCATATAGGGAAAAGTTCTTTCTTCTTCTTCCTTTACCCCTTTCACCTTTTTTAGTAAATAGGCAAATATAAGCAAAAGTTGGGAAGCGATCACTAGAGGTTCAATTAATCTAAGGTTCACTGTCATAATCTTTGATAGTTGACAGTTTGTCAGAGCAGTCTAGCGATCGCACCCCATTCCTCATCCAAATTAATACAAATGTTCTATCTTTTCTCCTTATCAGCCGCACTATCCATTACTAGTAGCATTCTGTAAAATTCATCCCAAAGAATCAGACGATCCCCCTTACCTGTGGTGGCAGACAGTCCTAAACTGAGAGTGAGAGTTGAAAGGCAGTCAGGAGAAATTTTGTGAAGAAAGTATTATCAATCATTCTTGGTGGTGGCGCGGGTACTCGACTTTACCCACTAACCAAACTCCGCGCTAAACCAGCAGTACCAGTGGCGGGGAAGTATCGCTTAATCGATATCCCTGTTAGTAACTGCATAAATTCCGAAATATTCAAAATCTACGTCCTGACACAATTCAACTCAGCTTCCCTGAATCGTCACATCGCCCGTACCTACAACTTTACTGGCTTCAATGAAGGGTTTGTGGAAGTTCTAGCTGCACAACAAACACCAGAAAACCCCAACTGGTTCCAAGGTACAGCCGATGCTGTACGTCAGTATCTGTGGTTAATGGAAGAATGGGATGTAGAAGAATATCTAATCCTCTCAGGCGATCACCTCTACCGTATGGATTATCGCCAGTTTATCCAGCGCCATCGGGAAACGGGGGCTGATATTACTCTCTCAGTCATCCCCATTGATGAGCGTCGCGCCTCAGATTTTGGCTTGATGAAAATTGATGATTCTGGTAGAGTCATCGATTTTAGCGAAAAACCCAAAGGTGAAGCGTTACACCAAATGCAAGTTGATACAAGCGTACTGGGATTATCAAAAGAACAAGCCCAGCAACAGCCTTACATCGCCTCAATGGGGATTTATGTCTTTAAAAAAGAGGTTTTGTTCAAGTTGTTGAGAGAAGGTGTAGAAAGGACTGATTTCGGCAAAGAAATTATTCCTGATGCCTCTAAAGATTACAACGTTCAAGCTTACCTTTTTGATGACTACTGGGAAGATATTGGAACAATCGAAGCATTTTATCATGCCAATTTAGCTCTAACTCAGCAGCCCCAGCCACCCTTTAGTTTCTACGATGAAGAAGCGCCAATTTATACCCGTGCTCGCTACTTACCTCCAAGTAAACTTTTAGAATGCCAAATCACAGAATCAATTATTGGCGAAGGTTGCATTTTGAAAAATTGCCGCATTCAACATTCAGTGTTGGGAGTGCGATCGCGAATTGAATCTGGTTGTGTGATCGAAGAGTCCCTACTCATGGGTGCAGATTTTTATCAAGCTTTTGTAGAACGCCAATGTAACGTAGAAAAAGGTGACATTCCTGTAGGTATTGGTACTGACTCGATTATTCGCGGTGCTATCATTGATAAAAATGCCAGTATCGGTCACGATGTCAAAATCATCAATAAAGATAACGTGCAAGAAGCTGACCGAGAAAGTCAAGGTTTCTACATCCGTAGTGGCATCGTTGTCGTACTGAAAAATGCTGTAATTCCTGATGGAACTATCATTTGATAGTTAAGAGTTAGGAGTTAGGAGTTATGAGTTAATGACTAAAAATTTTGATAGTTAGGAGTTATGAGTTAATGACTAAAAATTCTGATTACTCCTCACTCATCACTTTTAATTCCTCACTTCTAACTTCTCACTCCTCACTTTTTTTACTGATTGGTCTTCCAGGTAGCGGGAAGTCAACTTTGGCAAAACAATTACTGACAGAATCCCCTGAAATGGCGCTAATTTCTACCGATGCCATTCGGGGGAAATTGTTCGGTTCCCAAGCTGTTCAAGGGCCGTGGCTACTGATTTGGCGCGAAATTGAACGGCAATTTCAGCAAGCTATTTCCACAACTAATACAGCTATTTTTGATGCCACCAATGCCCAGCGCCGCAATCGTCGTGAAGTCATTGCTTTAGCACGTAACTTGGGCTTTACCGACATTGGGGGAATTTGGGTGGATACACCAGTTTGGCTGTGTTTAGCACGGAATAAAAAGCGATCGCGCCAAGTTCCAGAAGAAATTATTTTGCGGATGCACCGTCAACTCCGGGATGCTCCCCCAAGTCGAGGAGAAGGATTAGACAGCCTGAGCCGCTTATCAGAAAAATCGGAGTACGGGAATTGCGATTCCTTGGTGAGCGAGAACCACACTTGATTTTCTATATTTTTTGTTAATTTAAAATCATATTCTTTTGTTTGGCACTATACCAGGCAAATTAAATATCTCATTTTCAAAAATAAACATAACGGGAATTTCTAATTAGGAGGCTGGTAGATGGCTGCAACCGACTTCAAGGACTATTACGCTATTTTGGGAGTCAGCAAGACTGCCAGTTCAGAAGAAATTAAACAAGCCTTTCGTAAACTAGCCCGCAAATATCACCCTGATGTCAACCCAAACAACAAACAGGCAGAAGCACGCTTCAAAGAAGTTAGCGAAGCCTACGAAGTTGTGTCAGACCCAGATAAACGCAAAAAGTACGACCAATTCGGTCAATATTGGAAACAAGCTGGTGAAGGTTTCCCATCTGGTGGTGCTGCTCCCGATATGGGTAACTTTGACTTCAGTCAATATGGCAATTTTGATGAGTTCATTAATGAGTTGCTAGGACGCTTTGGTGGCCCTCCCCCTCGTGGTGGGGCGCGCCAAAGTCAGGCACGAAGTCACTCTTACCGCACTTCTCCAGGTACCTCAACTCATTTTAGCAGCAGCTTTAACGATTTTGGGTTTCAAGATGGAGGTGCGGGTACTGGGCAGGATAGCGAAGCTGCGATCGCTCTAACTTTTGCTGAAGCATTTAATGGTGTGAAAAAGCGCTTCAGTTTAGGTAATGAAACAATAGATGTCAACATCCCATCTGGGGCTAAAACTGGTACTCGTCTACGGGTGCGAGGCAAAGGTCAGATTAACCCCATGACTCAACAACGGGGAGATTTATACTTAAAAGTCGAACTTCAGCCGCACACCTTCTTCCAAATGGAAGGCGATAACTTGGTATGCGAAGTGCCAATCACACCAGATGAAGCGACTCTGGGAGCGTCTATTGATGTACCCACTCCCGATGGTTCAGTTAATGTCAAACTACCAGCAGGAGTGCGTTCTGGTCAATCTCTACGTTTACGTGGCAAAGGTTGGCCCCTCTCCAAAGGTGGACGCGGCGATCAGTTGGTGAAAGTGGCGATCGTTCCACCAAAAGACCTCAGCCAACAAGAGCGGGAATATTATGAAAAAATCCGGGCTATACGTACTTATAATCCCCGTAGTCATTTGAACCAATTTAGGCTTTAACAAGCAAAAAGAGAATCCCCATAATTGAAAATCTCGTCATTACTCACATTTTGGTGACAGTTAAAGTATTATGCTAAACCATATCTTGTCTAAAACTTAAGTTCTGTGGCTTTGAGCTACTGTTCACTCAAGTGGACTTAAATCATGTTCGGATAAGTGTTTAACCGAACTTGAGGTGAATTGTTGTTTAGTCCAGTTAAGAGAACTTGAACTATTAGCCTCGGAATTGTATTTCGAGGCACAATAGCAACTAAGCTAAAGATAAAAAGATGTGGGTAACGACAAATAATAAGAATTAAGGGATTTTTTTGCGATCGCCAAAACAAGTAAAATGCAGAAACGCGAAATTAAGGCATCTCTATTCTATATATATTGGCTAGCAATGTAATTTTTTGTTACTTTGCGATCGACAGTAGACATCTTGTAAAAGTAACTTTTGCTTTCCGGTTGGGGTGCATGTTAAAGGTTAAAGGGTAAGGGGAAATTCCATACTTTTACCCTCGCCCCTTATCCCCAGAGTGGACTCAACCTTCCTATTTTCCCCACTTCTGCAATTTTTTTTATATAAAAAAATAAAATTTTTATATTGTTAGGACTTACGCAAGTGTCACAAAACAATCGGATTTGTAGTTTGTAGTAAGCGGTACCCCTTATTTTGAGGACTAAAGTCCTCTCTGCCAGACGCTACGCGAACACTACGAACTGTTATAAATCTGATGATTAAATTGCGAAAAATAAATCTAAATAATGTTGTTATCTTTTAATTCTTAACTTTTTTGATACCGCATACCTGGTAGTTGCGAAATAAAACCCATAAGTTCCAACTGTAACAAAGCACTGGAAACTGAGCCAGCAGCCATACCGGTTTGTTGGACAATAAAATCGAAGGGTAAAGCATCACTTGCGATCGCATTCATTACTGTTTGCAATTCTGGCGATAAAGTTGGCATTAACTGTTCTGGTGCTGTAGAAGCTTCAATCGCATCAATTTGTGGTATTGCTCCTAGCATTGTTAACAGTTCGTCTAGTTCTTTAAGAATGAAAGTTGCTCCCTGACTCAGTAACTTTAAGCATCCTTGGGATGGATAATCGTCAAGTCTTCCAGGTAATGCATAGACATCTCTACCAAATTCATTTGCGTAGGTAGCAGTAATTAAGGCACCAGATTTTAAAGGCGCTTCCATTACCAGAATGGCGCGGCTTAAGCCTGCAATAATGCGGTTGCGACGGGGAAAGTGAGTCCGGTCGGGTGGAGTTTTTGTCGGGTACTGTACATTAAACAGATATTTGTCAGTTTTAGACACTTAATGTCACTCAGTTTATTTGAGGGTAAAGCCTTATTGCATAGGCTTTTTAGGCATTTTCATGGTCTTTCTACTCTTACATCCGATTTAAACAGCTATTTGCCTTTTTCCCAAAAATCTATAAAATTTCTTTAAACAGATAAATGCCTTTTCTCCAACTAACTCAAAAAACTATTAGTTTAACTTATGGAAGCAGATATTTCGGTCAGTGAATTATCTTTACCTTCTCAAGATGTTGAAATACCTCAAATACAGGATGAAGAACCAAAAACTAAGGAATACAAAATCCTGATTGAGTTGATCGAAGATTTGGATAAAAAAAAGGAGGTAATGCTTAAAGTTGAGGCGATCGAGGATATTCTTCAAGCTTCAGACGAAGTTAAGGAGGAAAGAATTCAATCATGGGCCGAAAAACTCGAAAAGCATCCTAGAACAATTAAGCGATGGCTAGCAAAGGTAGAGAAAGAGGGTTTGGCTGCCATAGCTAGAGCTGTTCGTTCCGATGCAGGTCAATTCCAAAGCTTTAAGCACTGGAAGAATGATGTTAACTATTGGGTGGAATTTATCCAAAATTGTTATAAGAAGGCTAAAAAAGCAGGCTTAGGAATAACTCCAAACCTTGTTTATAACCAAGTCTGCTCCCACGCTGAACTAAAATTAGGGCTAAAAAAACGAGAATACCCTTCACATATGTTTGTGTACAAGGTTTTAAACCCTATTATCGAAAAGAAAAATCAAAAAGTTCGCAATCCAGGGCAAGGGCCAGGCATTATCATCAAAGTTACTGATTGCAAAAAAAAAGATGGCAAATCAGTAGAGGAAGATATAGTTGTTATACGCAGCAATCAGGTTTGGCAAATTGACCATACCCCGTTGGATAATTTACTAGTAGATGCGAATGGACTACTAGCTGGTTGTGTTTGGATTACTGCGGTTATCGATACCTGGTCGAGTTGTGTGATGGGCTATCACATAGGCTTTGAATCTCCAGGTTCCTATCAAGTTGCCTTAGCACTCCGGCACGCAATTTGGCACAAACACTATGGCCCAGAATATAATCTCAAAGAACATTGGAAAGCTTGTGGACTACCTGAATATATTGTTACTGATAGAGCGAAGGAATTCAAGTCTGCACATTTAACACATATTGCCACTGATTTAGGGGGCATTAAACTGCGTCTTCGTCGCTATACGCAACAAGGCGGGGTGATAGAGAGATTGTTTTTGCAACTGAAGACTGAATTCGCAGCACTAATAATTGGCTACAAGGGAGGTAACTTGCAGGAGCGTCCAAAGAATGCTGAAAAAAAAGCTTGTGTTTCATTTGAAGAGTATGAGAAGCTATTGGTTCAACATTTTCTTGCTCACAGCACTCAACATTTTTATAAAGGAACTAGTCAAGTACTCATAGATAGATGGTTAACAGGGTTGCCTAATTATAAGCCAAAATTACCTGATAACGAGCGAGAACTTGATATCTGTTTAATGAAACAGACAAAGCGAAAAGTGCAAGAATATGGAACTATAGAGTTTAATGGACTAAAATATACAGCTAGTTTAATCAAAGATGATGATGGACATTGGCGATTTGATCAAAAAGCAAATTTTTTAAAGCCTTACGAAGGAAAGGAAGTGGCACTAAGATATAATCCAAGCAATATCGTTTATCTTCTCATATATACAAGGGAGAAGAACGGACAACCATCAAAGTATTTAGGTACTATCAGGGCTAGAGACTTGGATAAAGAGCGGCTGTCTTTAAAAGAGTTGCAAGACCGCAAGAATCAAATCCGGGAAGACTGTAAAAAAGTTGATCAGACTTCAATCCTGGCACAACAACGGGATTTACTAGCATTTTCACTTGATAAGGCAAAGACTCTTAGAGGAAGACGAAAAACCGAGCAATTCCGTATTACAAGTGAATCTAATCACGGTAATGTTGTACAGATGCATCCTGAAAATTCTGATAAAAAAATTGAAGAAAGCAGAAAGCAGGAGGCAGAGAACAGAAGAAACGAGCTACAAGAGGATGCGGCTCCTCCTGATTTAAAGCCAGTGAATTCAATAGGGGTCTTAAACCCTTCCTCCTTTAGTTTGCAGCAGGAGACAGAGGACAACAGTATTCCTTCTACCTCTCTTAATAAAACTATTTCACCTGCGCTCGATTCATCATCCCCAAAAGTTGTAGAGTCTAAATATAAACAAAACGAGATTTCAGTGAAACCTGCATTATTTGTTGTTTCTGACTGGGATGAGTTCATGGAAAACAACTGGTAATCATAAATGAGCCAATCTAGCGAACCCATTAAAGAACCAGAAGAACTGCGCCGCTCGTCTAAGCAACAGCCAGAGACTAAGCAAAGCGATAATGCTGAACCGAAACCAACCACGCAGGAGTCTGGACAGCAACAAAGCCAATCATCTCTCCAAGCAGAAATTGAGCGAATTGGCAGAATTGATCCGTATATAGGGCTGCAACGGGATACTGATTTGTTCACTAGCTTGGATAAGTGGCGTGATTTAAGAATCTGTAGTCGTGTTACATCGGTTGACCGATTGGGTTTATCCAAAGCATTAGACTATTACACAAAGCAACGTATTAAACGTCGAGGCGGTTTATTGCAGGTTCCTGCCCCAGTTGTATATATCGAAGTTGAACAACATTGCAGACCTACTGATTTATTTCTTTTAATCTTGAGCTTTCTTTCCAATCCGCTTGATTTTGGGCCTTTGCGAGATTTGCGTTCACGGACTTGGGGAACATTTAAAGCATATGGAGTCAAAATACTAATTGTCAATAATGCAGAGTGGCTTTCGTTAGCAGCCTTGAACGAACTTGTACGAATTTTTGAAAAAACAAAAATTTCAGTTATTTTAACTGGTTCCCTTTATCTAAACGATAATTTTAATCCGAACTCTCTCAAAAAGAAAAAATATATCAACATTCATAATACATTTTTAAAATATTACGAATTTAGTTTATTGTCTCAGCCGGATACGGCAACTGTAATTCAAGAGTGGGAGATATCAGGATTACGATGGTCAAAGCCATTGAACTTAGCAATGGATACTGACATAGTTAAAGTTCTACACGACGCTTCTCAAGGGCAACTTAGACCACTGTATGAAAATCTTCGTGAGATCGCGGCTTGGAAACTTAACAACAGTAGAGTTCAAATTAATCCTCAAAATATCTCTAAAGCGTTAGGCATTTGTTCTAAGCCAATCTCAAAATATACAGACATTTAATTCATAGATGCTGATTAAATTCAAATTACAGTTTAATATAGATTCTAAATTTTAAAACACAAATTATGGATAGAGAAGAAATACAAGCTACACCTTGGTATCTGGAACCTTATGAAGGAGAAAGCATCAGTCATTACTTTGGTCGATTTCGCCGTCATGAATTAGTTTGTATATCTTCTCCTGCTAATTTGAGTAAAGCCGCAGGGATTGGGCCAGTGTTGGCAAGGTGGGAAAAATTTAGGTTTAATCCATTTCCAACTCAGGAACAATTGGCAGCGATTGGCAAACTAATCGGTTTAGAGGCAGACAGGTTAACTGAAATGCTGCCGCCCAAAGGTGAAAAAATGAAGCTTGAGCCAATCCGATTGTGTGCGGCTTGCTATACAGATCAACCGTATCATCGAATCGAGTGGCAATTTCAATCAACAGCTGGGTGCAAACGCCACAAACTGCGCTTGTTATCGAAATGTCCAGGTTGTCAAGAAACTTTTGTCATCCCTGCTTTGTGGGAAAAGGGAGAATGCCAAAGATGCTATATGCCGTTTAAAACAATGGTAAAGCGTCAAAAGGTCTATTGAGTATATTTATAACTTTTGAGATCAGAAATATAGAATAATGTATTACTAAAATAAAACTGTTAAATAACGTTTATACGGTTAACCGTATAAATATATGCCTTATGGCTTGTCTCTGTGATGAAGAAATTTATCCCTCTTACTTCCTGGTAATTGAACAAACTTATTCGCTCACATCACGCTTAGGACGTTGGAACGTGAAGGTAAAAGTGCTGTCACTTTGTATAACCTGACGAATCTCTTGGTACATAGGATAGTTACCAATCCCACTTAAATAAAGCCAACCACGAGTTCTGGTCATCGCAGTAAAAAGTTGGTTGCGTGCAGTAATATTGCTTTCATTCTGGGCAATGTAATCTAAGCCAACAACATAAACTACGCTTGCTTCATTACCCTTAGCACGATGAATTCCTGCTATTGTCACGCTATCTGAATTCCAAAAACGGTTTGGAAAAACATTGTGCTTATTATCCGGAAAACAATTAATTGTTGGTGCAGTCGGAATATAATAATTAATTCCCGCATCCAAAAGATGATTGGCAGTTTGTTCTTGGAGCTTTTTGGTTTCAAAACTATTCCCCAATACAACTACTAAAATATCCTGGCTAGGATTTAGCTTTTCATCTTCAATATTATGCTTAATGCAATTAGCCAAAGCTTTAAGTTCGGCTTGTCGAGAACTGTAAGATTGAAACGATATCAGTTCTTTATCCCAAAGCGTTTGTATAGGATTGGGTGAATTTTCCTGGGGTCTTGTTAAAGTAACAGTTGCTCCAGGAATGCGAAAATCTCCTTGGGTTACTTGATAGCCAATCCGCTCCCAATCCTTTTTGTTGGTAATTCCTGCCAACATTCCGTTGGGTCGCAGTAACCCCATACCCAAGGCTTGGGCAGCAGCGAGAATACACCTGGGAGTGCGATACGAACGTTTTAGAACGTGAGCTTTTCTAATCTTGCCAAGATAGAATCCCCCACTACTACCACCGATGATTTGACTGAGTTCGCTTCCCAAAACTTGCTTTGAAGTAGGAATTACTAAGCTGTTTAGACTTTGTGCTTCATCATAAGCCCAAATTAACCGTCGCAATTCTGGCTGGTTTGCTTCTGGCGATCGTAAGGCTTGATACGCCATCCAATAAAATGGTTGTTTGCCTTCAAATTTTAGTGTATCGTCATCAATAATTAAGTCTTGTCCTTCATCAATTAAAATGGCATCAAATTGTGGTGGTATTGTTGTCACTTCAAGCAAATCTCGACACGCAGCAGCTAGAGCAGCTTGTGGATTTAAATTAGAATAATGATTAACATTAGGTTGCACGCCAGAAGCTTTACAAATCGTACTGTACAGTCCTGCTTGGTTTATTCCACCCCAAGCGTGCAATACTTTTAGTTTTGAACCTTTCGCGTTGTAGCAAACCTCTCCACCACTAAAGTAGCGTAACCACTGATCTACGAGTTCGATAATTAAGTTATAAAGACTGCGGGTAAAAAATACTAAAGCAATATCCCAATCCGGATGACGTAAATGCATCCGCGCTGCCTTCTGGCATAGCAAAAGCGTTTTACCTGAACCTGCCGTACCTCGAATGCGCTGTGGCCCTGGAGGTATTTGCATTCCAATTTCGGTTTGCTGCCAGTCAACGTCGCTAATCCACTCATGCAGGTGAACGATAGCTTGACTACGCGGTGACGGTGTAGTGTTTTGGATGACTGGAGGCGTTTTCGTTGGTATCGGAGAGACAACTTCTTTAAGTAAATGCTGCCATTGCTGGTCGTTCAAAGTTGAAGCAGCATGACGAATAACCGTAGCATTATTAACAATGTAATAGAGTAAATCTGGTTGCCGTTCTAAATCATCTTTGAAGATAATTGGTGGGCAGGCTAGATGGTTATCGTCAAATCCTTTACCTCTCCAAGCACGGCGTGTAATTTTCGGAAGAGCTACAATAACTCTTGCTGCAACCTTCTCGTAAAGGAACGGATTTCTGTCGCAGCGATTTATGATACTAAACGCTTGTTTTTCAGCTTGCTCGATCGGAGCGAGGTATTTCTTGTGAAAACTAGTTATCATTTTCCATCGGTTAGCCTCAACATTCTCGATATCATTGATAGCGATAGATTTCACTTCGATGATGACTAGCCCCAAATCCTTGCTAACAAGTAAAATATCCATTTCACGCCGAGTTTGTTCCTCGTGGGAGAAAGCGCGGTAGCCCCATATTGCAACCCCTTCTCCTTGCATCAAGTTCTGACGAAGTGTGTCCCAAACAATTCGTTCACCTTGATAACCTGCTCCACCAGTTGACTCAGTTTCAATAAACTTCCAAGCAACAACTTGGTTATTGGTAGCTGCAACCATAAATATAATTATTTAATGATTTATATGAAATACTGCTGAGATTGCAATTTAATCATCAGCTATAAACTTTGTGTTGAAACGTTTATACAACAATAAATTATTTTTAACTGTTAAATTCTAAAACGTCCAGACTAAAACAGTTAATTAAATATTTATAGATATTCGATACACCATCTCAATTATTGGGAAGACTAAAATTACCCTTCTCCCACCATAAATATATTTAATGGGTGTCTCTGGATAATGAACAGTCTTTTGAAAATCCCGTCCTTACTGCTAGGACTGATAAAGCCAAAATCTAATAAGCTTGAAATCGAATGCTACGGTCAAGGTGATAGTGCGATTGAGATGCAACAAATTCAGCAGATTATAGAGTGGCTCTTTGCTAGTCTAATGAATGCAGGATACCAAGGTATGTCGCATCTGATTTGGGATTTAGGCGAACAGGACTGGAAACAAGTGGCACTGACAGGACTTCTGAGAGATGAGCCAGTATTTTTATATCGTTGTAATGACAGACCTTCTTTACCACCAGAACACTGCTACTGGCGCTTAATGACAGAATATTCATCTTTGAGAATTTATCAGTTAGAAGTATTGGAGCGGTAAATTCTCATTTTATTATTTAGTTGTTATTTTAGTGACGGCGCAAACTTGAAGAGAAAGAACGGAGAAATAAAAAGGGAAGCTTCGCATTTGTAGTTTTTATTGATTCGTCTCCACTAATTATGTGGAGACGATTTGTGGATTTCAGTTTATCGAGTAGGTTAATAAGTTTCCATTAATTTGCCTCCATATAGTTATTGGAGACCACACGATGATAAGCTACCACGCTAACAACGACTTATTTCCATTAATTCGTCTCCATACAGTTAGTGGATACTACTGGCACTGTCCCCGCGGATGTTCAGACTGCGGTAGATAAGTTTCCATTAATTCGCCTCCACATAGTTAGTGGAGACTGAGCCACCAGACTTCGACGACTACCCATCAAAAGAAGTTTCCATTAATTCGCCTCCACATAGTTAGTGGAGACGAATTTAATTCTGTCGCTCCAGAATCTTTAAGAGAGTTTCCATTAATTCGCCTCCACATAGTTAGTGGAGACTCATGCTGAAAATGGCAACGTTCGTAGAGTTAAAAGTTATGTTTCCATTAATTCGCCTCCACATAGTTAGTGGAGACCAGGAATCAGGTCATACGATCGGCTACCGGAAGAGTTTCCATTAATTCGCCTCCACATAGTTAGTGGAGACTCTACAAGCGGTTACAGTACCGTGCGCTTCCGCCAGGATTTTCCATTAATTCGCCTCCGCATAGTTAGTGGAGACTACCGAGAAATGAAGGCAGTTACACAGCGGTTACATTTTCCATTAATTCGCCTCCGCATAGTTAGTGGAGACGCCAATTAAGCAAACTGCAACTATAGAAACTAATGTTACATTTTCCATTAATTCGCCTCCGCATAGTTAGTGGAGACTGCTGGGGGCTAGAAGCCATAAAGTAAAGGACTTACAGCGCCCATTTTCGTGAACCTGATCCAAAATTACTGTTTCAGCCATTGCCTGTCAAGTTTCCTTTTGAACAAAAATGCTTTAAACATCCCTAGTGTAAGCTTTTCAGGTTGTGCGCGAACCTCCTTTGGGTTTGTAATAGCTCAAGAATAGTTGCAGTAGGGGTTTGAGGCTCGAAAATTAGCATCTTTAAAAAAACAGCTAGGGGTTCGCGGATTTTCCTACGGTCAGCTACGGTCAAATAGGCGATGGCACTACATTATTTCCATTAATTCCACTTCTCCGAAGAGAAGCGACAGAGCAGCAACTTCAATCCAAGAAACTCGCTGACCTTAAGCTTCCATTAATTCCACTTTTCATTGGAGAAGCGACTGATGAGTGTAAGTATGTATGCAATCTACTTAAGTTAGTTTCCATTAATTCCACTTCTCATTGGAGAAGCGACAAGGATAAAGGACTTTTTAACCCCTTTGGTGTAAGCATTTATTTACAGGTTTCCATTAATTCCACTTCTCTTTGGAGAAGCGACTTTATCAGAAGATTTGGCTATCCATTACAAGGCTGGGCGGTTTCCATTAATTCCACTTCTCCGAAGAGAAGCGACATAACAAGTGTGAGAAGGGTTATGCTTGTGGCTCAACTTGTATGTTTCCATTAATTCCACTTCTCCGAAGAGAAGCGACCAGAAGGAAACGTAGTATGAAACTCTATAATATCTACTATGTTATAAAGTTTCCATTAATTCCACTTCTCTGAAGAGAAGCGACCTTATCATCCTTTGTTGCAAATGTAGCAAGATTATTGTTTCCATTAATTCCACTTCTCTGAAGAGAAGCGACATAAACTATTTAAAACGGCACAACGAAAAGCCAAAATAGGCGTTTCCATTAATTCCACTTCTCTGAAGAGAAGCGACCTCAAGTTTCTCGCATACTAGTATTTCTCAATAGTTTCCATTAATTCCACTTCTCTGAAGAGAAGCGACATAGAAATAACAAGTAGATATGGATTTGCATATACTGTTTCCATTAATTCCACTTCTCTGAAGAGAAGCGACTAACGTTAAACAATTATTTAGATAAGTAGTTAAAAGATTTTTCCATTAATTCCACTTCTCTGAAGAGAAGCGACTAACCCCTTTTATTTAAACCCTTATGGTGCTTGATGTCCAGATGCCATTTGCGACGGGGTATAGGTCTACAGCTAAATTCAACCATATTACACAAACATAAAAACCCTGAAACCCTTAAACAGCAGGACATCGGCGGGGTCTACGAGATAATAAGCATTACCCGCTTTTGCTGACCCCGCCGCAAGAGCTTCCACTCTAGAAAGCAAAAAGTAGATCCTTGACCATAGCAAAGATTATTCAATCACCAAAATACCTACAGAAATTCCAAATAATAGCGATATCGCATTCCAAGTTTCCGGCTATTTCTACACTCTTAATTTTATTTATAGCTTTAGCTATTAAATAAGAGAGTCTGCTACTTCTTGAAGTTTCTTATTCAACTTCTCTCTTTTATAAGGAAGTTTAAAATAGTTGATCGCCTCTAAGAATGGGCGTTTAACATAATTTACATAAGCAGTCATTACATCAGGTGCTTGATGGTTTTCGTATCCTAAAAGATAGCTTATCACTTCCCGATCTTCTACACCACGCAAATTGTGCATTAGTTGATTACGAAGATCATCATTAGCATTCCTGTTTTTATAACAATACCATCTGAGTAAAGGCCAATCATGAAAATTATTATCTATATTTTTTAACCAATCAATGAGCAAATCATTTTTATTAGTTACTCCAAAGTTATTATTGATTTTCTCAACTGGAAATTTAAGAATTCGTAGAATATCGATTTTAAAAGTATTGGTCTCATTTTTGATAGATTTAGATAAATGTAACCCTAGTGGAACCCATTCAATTAATTCGGAGACATTTCGAGTATCTCCATTTGATAAATTAATAGTTTGATTAATCATTGCTACTTGTGATACAATTGCAACTTTCAAAAAAGTTTCTTGAGCAGCAGCAAGTAGAGTAATACCTTGGAGATAATTTTTCTGATTAAAGAAAAAACTTATCAGATCAAGACTGTCAACAATTCGTTGAGTAGCTTGGGGAATCTCAAAATCTTGTCCACTAGTTATTAAAGTACTATGGAGATTAAAAAAATCAACAATCTTCTCTAAGCTAGCTATAGCGGCTTTGTCTATTCTATCTATATCTTCTAAAATTTTGAGCGCAGCGCCAGGGAAGCCTCCTATAATTAACTGCTTTGCTTTTTGAATCTGCATTCCCCGCCAATAATTAGAGCTTTCAATAGCTTCTGATTTAGATTTCTGTTCAGAATTTTCATCAAAATATTCATTACTAACTAAAAACTTAACTTTCTGAAATCTGCCTAAGCTAACGAATTGTACAGCAGAAGATATCGCTGGTGTTCCAGCTTGATGACTAACATAAACAGATTTTAGTGGATTAAAGTCTAACTTGCGGAATGCTTCTTCTACCAAATAAAGAGTTTCATTCCAATTATCTATACCTTTATCATCAGTTTTTGGTGCAAGATATAAAAATTCTAATTGACAGTCAAATTTTCCTTGCAAATACCACTCTAATAGAGGCTTAAGTGTACAAGTATCTTGCCAGTAGGGGCATTTCTCATAAATTAATTTGTCTTGATTGAATATTTGATATTGGTCTGTGAGCAGAATTATAATTCTTTCCGGCTTGATACTTTGCTCTACGAAATATTGATAATAAGTATCAAGCAGTGGAAACTTTAAATCTAACTCGTAATAATCAGGCTGATTTTCATATACTAGACCTAAAACCCTAGCAGGTATTGTATATCCAGCCTCTTTATTATAGGGGTCTTTTTGGGTAGGTGAAGCAAACTCTGTACACTCCAAATCATATCTGACTTCATCATATAAATTTCCCCAACTTTTATTATGCTTGAGGAGGACATCGCTATTACCCGTTGTGATAATCCAAATACTCATATTTACTCCCCCCAAAGTTTGGTAAATCCGCTGGTTGCTAAGAAAGCTAAAAATTCTTTTGTTCTCTCATCTTCTTTATCAGGAAAAATGGTGAATAACTCTACATACCTTCTTCCCTGACGTTTCATCTCTCCGTCTCTGATTTTGTAATGCGGATACATGCGATGCCAAATTCTACCAATCTGACTCATCTTACCTGTGAGGCTTGAGCCTTTAATTGATTTGCTTCCTTGGTAATTACCGTGAAACCATCTCACAGCTAAACTATCATCTTCATCTTGTGCAAGGCGTCCCCAGACTTGAACTTTCTGTGGATGGAATGATTCGCGCCAAGAAGTTAATTTATTACTTGGGGTTTTATCTTTTAATTTCAGCCAGTTATTTACAGTCTTATGAATATCATTCAGAATATTAGTAATGTGACTGAGGCTGTTTACTGGGAAGTAGTATTGATTTGATTGCTTGGGGAATTCCCAATGACAACCTATCATGGGTTTACCATTTAAATACTCTGGAAAGAATAGGCGATGGTCAATTCGTCGCCAAGATTTACCAAAGCCACCAAGCAGCATAGCAAATCTTAAAATTTGTGTTGCTAATGTTTTTAATTCTTTTTTATATTCTTTTGAGGTATTACCCATGCTAAGAATATTTAAAGTTCCTGCATTTAATTCATAAATAGGCATGGTTACATTCCCATACCGATATACATCCATTTCTAAATCAACAGCATTAAAAGCAATTCCTAACTGCCCGACAACAGCACCATTTCTCCCTGCAAATCCGCCCCAAAGTTCTCTAGTTAATTCTTCGGCTGTATTTTCATCAGTAATGCCACTAAATAACCGCAGGGTGTGACCACGTAAAGCAGCTTTAAAAATATTGGGACGAAACTCGCCTGTTTTATCAATTAATTGTGAGGCTAATCCTTGTCCACGCAGATTAACAGAGACTAATTTAGTTTCTGGGTGATTTATCGGTTGACCATAACCAGCACTAACTCTAGAACCAATACCTCGTTCAATAGCTTTATCCCAAATACTCCAGATAATCTCCCATTCACTAGCTTCTAGTGCTTCGGTGCTAGAAATGCCAAATATTAAGGTAGGTTGATAGAGAGATATCTGAATAAATGCTGAGTGGCTACCGTTATTTTTAATTTGCCAATCTTGTTGAGGATGAACTACATCAATTAATGGTTCTTCAGCCCACGTTGCATCTTTAGGATAACCCCCATGAAAGCGAAGAATTCCTGGTATGGCATCGTTGCTAGTTAGTTTACCACCGCAATACCTTACACCCTGTTCTGAGGTACAAGCACGTAAAAAAGCACCTTTCATGCTTGCGCCTGGGTAAAATGGAAATCCTTTAGCGGCGATGACTGGCCGAATTATATCTTCGTCTTGCCCACTGTTAGAAACAAAGCGCCAAGTTATCTTATATTCTTTTATTTTAACATTGGTGTTAAATGTGGGAGGGTCGATTGCAGAACCTTCTACCCATTCATCAACCCATCTCTCAGACTGTTCGGGATTTCTGATATATTGAATCTGCCCGCGCCCTGAGATTTGCGCTTGAAACATTAACGGAACTTCATTACTATTATTCATCTGCAAATCCTGATTTTTTGTAGCGCTGAGTCCACCAAACCAAACTGTCACAGAATTGAGTAAGCACAGCTAAACAAATTCTTTGGTCTTCAATCGGAAGTTCCCATAATTTGGCGGCGAATTGCTGAATTTTTTGGGTGTCATTATTGCTGACATCTTCTTGAGGAAGCTTAATTCCAGCCAGTTGCATGATTTTGACAAAGCTTTTCCATGTATCGCGCCAATATTCGCCTTTGGCTTTTTCTTTGTCTAAAAGCCGCAATTGTTCTCCCCAAAACCTCTCTAAGCCGTAAGCTACAGTTATTCGCATTTTGTGAGATTGACCAATAACACCTTTTTGGTCGCGGTGTTTGAGGACTAGGCGTTGTGCTTCTTGGTCTAAGTCGTAAGATTTCCAAGTCATATATTCACACCCCATTTAAAGTTAAACTACAGTGACCAAAACCAATGGATTCTAAACCACCAAGATAAATATCTGTGCTTTGAGTACCATTTAAGGGTTCCCATTGTTTACCTGATTTATCATCTTTGATGGCGATGGGAAAGACTAAAATAGTTCCTTCTGGTAAAGCTTCAGTGTTAAAGAAGCCACCACCATCGACAACCTTTTGGTCAGGTTTTAAGCGCACGCGACTTTGACGATATAAAGCCATGTCATGAATCATGGAAATATCACTATCGTCTACTATTACTGCTGGCTTTTCTTTTCCTGATGGGAACCAAGGGGATAAATCTACGATTTTGTTGATAGTCAAAAATCCTAAATTGAAAAACAAAGTCTTTTTACCTTGGGATTCTCGTGCTTTTAAGTTCTTGGAGCCTGTATAGGGGTCTGGTATATCTATTTCTTTGAGAGATTTACCATTAAATTTGACAGTATCGCCAGCAATTCTTTGGTAGCGTTGGAGTAAACGTGGACTAGTTACCCACACAATTGGTTGACCGGGACAAAAGACTGGTAGCCAAAGAATAGAAGCGTATTCAAATTTGATAATAGACTCGTTATTAATTTCTGATTGTTCTGAACCTGCTTCATTGCCATACCAATAATTTGCTACTTGTTCTCCATCTAGCAGGCGCATTTCTGAACGCAGGCGACCGCGAATCGAACTACCGGGAAGAATACCTGTTTGAGTAAATTGGTCGCGGAAGATGAGGTTTAAATTACCGCTTTCTTCTCCAGCAGTTGCACCGACGTGCAGAGGTGCTAAAGTTTCAATAACTCCATAAGCTTTTTTGTACATTTTAGGCAACTCCTTTAATTTCTGTTGGCAAACATAAACCGCATCCTACACGTTTAAGGCTGTAACCTTCTTTGGGAAACCATGCTTCATCCCATGACCACCAAGGTTTATTTAAAGGTTCTGCAAGCACATAAACACTACCAGCCGGAACCGCGTAACGTCCCCTTCCTAAATTCCCTTTGGCGCGGTAACGGTAGGGTACTGGTTTATCTGTTAGCATTTCTACGGTTTCAGGGAAGCTTTCATGTTGAGGATGGCGGTGAGAGAAACGGTTAGAACCCCATGTAGCTGGTGTAATTAAGGCAAAGGTGCGTTCTATTGGCTGATTTAATAGATTTAAAAATTTCTTATTTTTGATTGACTCACATTCTATTTCGACAACATGATTTTCACCACCAAAACGATACCAGCCGTTTTCTATAGGATACGTTGATAGATAAACTAAACAGGTATCGTCTGCCATTTGGACAGAATTTTCTAGAAAAAGTCCATCGGAGTTTTCTACACACCGTTCAGTTGATTTAATTTTGGGATGCAAAAAAGAAACGTATTTCCAAGGATTATCAGCAACAGATTTATATTCATTAGTCCTGATTGCTTTAGCTGGGGTTCCCCAAGAATCGATTGTTTGCCAACGATAATCTGGTTCTAGTTTCTCACTCTTATTTTCTAGCTCCCATTTACCATCCTTTAATTGCCACTCATCAACGGCTTTTTTGGCAATTATTTTATGCCAAGGGATAGGAATATAAAAATTTTGTCTTTCGTTGTATTTCGCCCAAAATGGGCCTGCAACGCATAGATTAGTACTCAACTCACTTTGAGGAAACTTTTCTGTTGTCTTATTAACGCTAAACATTAAGCCTGAGAGTGTCGCAGCTTCTGGCGGGAATTTAGCACCAGAACGACCCACTAGATTTTCTGGTGAAAGAAATGCACCTGCACTTCCATACATTAATCCCAAGGGACGAATAGTGATTAGGTATTTGAACATAAATGCCAGCCTACTTTAATTAAATTGCTAATCCAATCAATTGTGGCTTTTGCTCTGTCATAAGGAGCATCTTCATCATCAAAACCCACAAGATGTTTAGCACGTTCATAATTTAGTAATTCTTTGCCTTCACCTGGAAAGTAAATGTCAAAGAATTCAATAGCGAATTTTTCGACAAAGCTCTTTTTATCAAGATTAAAAGCACGTCGGGATTCTAATTGAGCTAAATCTTGATAAATGTGACTCCAGTTGGCTTTTTTCTCTCTGTCTTGATACTTGGTCAGAATATTTAAATAATCCCAAGGACAAGTCCATTGCACATATTGACCACTGTTAAAGACAATTCGGATGGTGACTCGCCCACGCCCTGAAGATTTAGCTAGCTTTTCTGCCTCACGACAATGTTGTAAAATATCTCTTTGAGGGACGCTAGAACCTGCCCAAACAAATCCGACGCTTAAGCCTATCTTTTGGTCATGTCTTTCCCAAATTTGGGGTAATGTGATTAACCATGCAAAAGCTTGCTGGGCTGTAATCGGTTCTTGATCTTTGTCTCGATAAATTACGCCTAAAAAATCGTCTCCACCTGCATAAACCACCCGACCGATTTCTTGGGGGAAGTCTCTGCTAAAGTCTTTCCCCCAGTGACGCATCGCTTGACTAAAATTTTTCAGTTCGTCATCACCATTTTCTAAGTCTGCTAATTCCTTTAGGTGTTTTCCAACTTCATCGCCATCACCCATAAACCAACCTGTCCAGCGTCCTTTACCTTGCTCATTTTTGGCTTCGGGGCCTCGATAAATTTCGCTGAAGCTTTCTAGTTTAGACATCCCTAAATTGTTGGCAATTTCTGGCAGGGTGACTAAACGTTTCACTAATTCAGGAACACTTAATTTTTCATTGAGTGCAAAAAACTTACCCTCTGGTTCTGCATCTTGAGAACGATTTTCTAATACACAAGCAAGGCGTTTATAGAAGGTTTTAATATCGTCTTTTTCTATAGTCCACTGGCGATTTTTAGGATTTCGCGCTTCTCCACCTAATCCGGGAAATGCAATTCCATCCGTACCTGTTAAACTAGAACTCTCCCCAATCCAGTTGACGGCAGTCCACCCACGGGAAAGTTTACGGGTTTCTAAATCATCCATCGCCGCTTGAATACTATCGCCTTCTCCCCAAAAAATTTCCCAGGCGTGGTTTCCCCAGTTTGCCCACTCCCTCTCCCAGTGGTATTTATAGTCAGGTAATTTCTCCTCTATCCAGCATCGACATTCCTTCAACATTCCCTTCCACACGGATAATAAGGTTTTTTCTACCTCTGATTTTGAAAATTCTCCCTTAATAAGAATGCGATTTGGCATTCCTTTTTGGAGGTTAGGGATTGCTGGGGAAATGACTGTTGTAGTTTTTTCAGCTTCTTTTACTAGCTGCTGGCTAAGATAGGAGAGAATCAGAGATGCACCATACAAGTCTCGGAGTTTACGAGATTTCTCGATAAACCCTTGCACCGGAGCAAAGGTTATTGCTGTATATTTGGCCACGTTTACCATAGTTACTGGATGCGGTCTTGTCTAAATTACAGTAAGAAATTGAACTTGTACTCAGTAGTTATACTTTGTAATAATTCTTGTTTTGTCAATTAATCGCTTAATTTTCAGAGGTAAGCTAGGAATAAAATAAGCCAATTAAGCACATATAGTATTTAAGGTTTTGTGCAAGTTTGGAGTTATGTAGCACTAGGGGAATTACTGTGACATTTACATCTTCTCGGAAAAATCGAGAATGTAAATACCTTTTCATGCGAATGACGAAATATTTTTTGGATGTCTGAGCAAGATTTAATTGTGTACCCTGTTAAGGTATTGCATTTTTGTGAGATGATTTATGTCACGCGGAGGTGCAGACGCGCAGAGAGTATGAGGAGTTTTAGATTTCAATACATTAATTGCATCGCTTGTTTATGCAACGCCACTATTAACTCTTAACGGGAAGTTTGAGATGTTCATCTACACACCTCGCCGAATCGCCGAAACCCTATATTTTTCGTTGAGGTGTGTCGATGCCTTACATAACAAGGGTTTGAGGTGTGTATTTTACTTAATTTCACATAAGATATATACTCTTTTTCAGAGGTGTGTCGATTTGTTGGCTGAAAGCCTTACGGGGCAAAGCCTCCTAGACGAACTCCCTACCGATTGGGTTAAATCGGAATTAATGGAAACACGATAATAAAAATCGTGAAAATAAACATGTCCAAACCCTACCGATTGGGTTAAATCGGAATTAATGGAAACCTCAAGAGAGGGGGCTCCACAAGCTGTTAAGAAAGACCCTACCGATTGGGTTAAATCGGAATTAATGGAAACGTTCAGAATGTTATCGATTTCAACAGCTACAGACTGACCCTACCGATTGGGTTAAATCGGAATTAATGGAAACGTCTATATCAGTAATATACATGATTAAACTCCAAACCCTACCGATTGGGTTAAATCGGAATTAATGGAAACCTGTGATTACATTCACAAGCTAACTTGTTACAAACGCCCTACCGATTGGGTTAAATCGGAATTAATGGAAACTGGCCAGAACCAGGGTGGGATTTCAAGAAGGGTTTTACCCTTTCGATTGGGTGAAATTGGAATTAAAAACAATCCGATTACTTACCCTTCTCTCTTTCAGAAGCTAAGTTAATTAAACCCTTGATTAATACCGTCGTCATTCGCTTGAAAAGCCTAGACAACAAACAAATAACAGTTAAAAGTTAAAGTAGACAAACTTTTATCCTTGAACTCTTGATGATCTGTCACTTCCTCATCGGCATCCCCGGTAGTGGGAAAACCACATTCGCGGTCGAGTTAGCAAAACTAGGGAATTATCGTATTATCTCCACTGATGCAATTCGCCAAAAACTCTATGGCGATGCAAGTATCCAGGGTGAGTGGAGTCAGATAGAAGAAAAAGTAATTTTTGAGATTGCTGATGCAATTGCTCAAGGTGATTCGGTAATCTATGATGCTACCAATGCCAAGCGTGTGTGGCGGATGGATTTGCTAATAAAGCTAAATTCATCTGTTGCTTGCCTTGCAGAGCATGGGGAAGAGGTTTTGTGGATGGGGTGGTATTTGCAAACTCCTTTGGCAACTTGCAAAGCTTGGAATCAACAGCGCACCCGACAAGTTCCAGACACGATCATTGAGAATATGTACAAATCTCTGCAAGACTTTCCTCCAGTAGCAGCAGAGGGATTTGCATCTGTCAAAGAAATCGATGTCACCTCTTCCAAGTTCGACATTCAACAAATTCCAACCCAAATCCAACAGCTTCCTCGTACCCTTACTAACCGCGCTAATCGTAATCGCCACATTACTTTACACGGTTATAGTAAGCTGCTGGATTTTGAGCGCTTAATGCATTTAATTTCTCTAATTATTCGCTATCCAGGAATTGGAAATCTGCAAACTACTAACCACAGTTTGCTGGAAAGCATTTTGGGTAATGTTCCTCTGTTTGCAAGTTCTTTAGAGGAAGTTACCGCTTTCATGGATAAATTATGCGGTGCGATTTATGCTAATAAAAATGCCATCGAATCTGATTTACACTGGCTACAACAAAATTCCCTTATTGGAGCCAATAGTATTGCCCCTTCTTCTGGCATTACCGTATCACCCGATCGCTCAATTACTCTATCGACTTTTGTAACTCATGCTTATTCTAACTGCGACAGCTTTCGGAGATTGATACAAATCATTCGCTTGATTCTCCACCACCCATTTTTGCAAGATACAGGAAAGGGAAGCCTACAAACGCTCGTGTCTGCACTCAAGGAAAATGGGATTATCGATGGCGATGGTTTAGATATTGTCCGCAAGGACATAGAAAAGGTTCTCAAGCCTTATAAAATATTGCCAGAATTTCCCTTGAGAGATGGGTATTTTGCAGGGACAGCGATTTTATCAACACATGAATTAACTAAAGTGTTTGATGTTCTCCAGTCTCAGGCTAAAAGCCTTGATGATCCTGTAGCACTGGAGATTTATGAAACATTTGCCACGCGGATGCTAAAAAGTAAGTTAGGGGTAAATCATGTGTATCCTGTCAGGGCGATTGCTAATCGTAGTATGATTGACCCAAAGTTTTTACCAACCGATGCTCTGTCTAGGAATTTAGAGCAATTGGAAGAGGCAATAGCTAAAGGGCAATTACTGGAATTAAATCGCTTTTCTGGCGGCGGTAAGTTTGTTCTTGATGAAGAAAGTTTTTTTTTAGCATTTCCTTTGCAAATCGTTTTTTGTAACCAAGCGTGGTATTTAGGTTTTGAGTGTGAAAGTGGAAAGTATGCAGGACTGTTCCGGTTTGAGCGTTTGGATAGATTGTTCATAGGTCAATTTCAAGGAAGATTCCGTTCTAAAGAGGAACAGGAAAAATCATTACAGAAATTACAGAAGCTTTCTGCTGCTAGTGCGGGTATTTTTTTGGGATATAGTGCGAGTGACCAACGTCAGTTTCTCAGCCACGATAAACAAGAACGTTCTCAGGCTTGTGTGACAGTAGAACTGTGGTTTAACGACGCTATGTTCAGATTTATCGCTGAAGGCACTAAGAGATTCCCTGCAAGACAAATGAATATGTCTCCACCTGTTGAGGGCGGAAGATTAATGTTACCTAAGTCAATTTTCTGTCTGAAAAAAACCACAAGTAAACAGTTTCCCAATCGCTTCCGAGTGGTACTACCTACATGGTACTTGGATGATGTGGAGTTTCTGCGGTGGATTGTCGGTTTTGGCGGTAATGTTAAGGTAGTGCAACCAGAGGAATTGCTGGCTAAGGTTAAGGAAATGGGTGAGGCGATTGTTAGGGTTTATGAGCAGTAAAAAATAAAATATATATTTCAAGATACTTTTAAAGGTCGGGATATTTACATCTCGACCTTTTATTTGGAGAAATTCCACTTCTCCGAACGAGAAACGACTAAGCTATTTACAGCGCTTTTCAATTACTACAAAGATGATGAGTTTCCATTAATTCCACTTCTCCGAAGAGAAGCGACGAAATAAAAGTAGACCAAACTCCACTAGACTTGGCGGCGTTTCCATTAATTCCACTTCTCCGAAGAGAAGCGACTTCCTGAGTTGTATAAAGTGCTTTTGGATGAAGTCAGCAAAAAGTTTCCATTAATTCCACTTCTCCGAAGAGAAGCGACTAGAAGCTTTTATCCCGGCACTTGATGATACATTAAGTTTCCATTAATTCCACTTCTCCGAAGAGAAGCGACCCTGCATCACATCTTACTTAACCTTGACTTTTCCTAGTTTCCATTAATTCCACTTCTCCGAAGAGAAGCGACGTCGATTGCCTAAATACCAAATCCTTTGAATTCTGGAGTTTCCATTAATTCCACTTCTCCGAAGAGAAGCGACGAGACCATCTTCCGCCTCTAGTTTCAGCCATTATGGGTTTCCATTAATTCCACTTCTCCGAAGAGAAGCGACAGTTAATTAATACTAACTTAAATAGCAAACAATTAGTGTTTCCATTAATTCCACTTCTCCGAAGAGAAGCGACAAGATTGATAAGCAGGCACAAGCAAGTCAGGAAAGGCTGTTTCCATTAATTCCACTTCTCCGAAGAGAAGCGACTACAAAATAATGTTTATCTTTTCTACCTGCATATCTCGTTTCCATTAATTCCACTTCTCCGAAGAGAAGCGACCCCTCTTATTTAAACCCTTATGGTGTCTGATGTCCAGATGCCCTT
>NZ_JAVRCD010000058.1:0-53250 GCF_034530895.1 Nostoc sp. DedQUE08 | reverse complement strand
TTCGTCTCATGGTTAGGCGATTAGCTGCTTAATATTTACTTTACGAATCAGCTCTAAACCCATGTGGGACTACCATAGTACAGCTTATGTTTGGGTGGGAGCAGCAATATTTCCGATCGCTCTCTTAATAAACTCAAAAATGCTTATCTAAACCAGCTTGTTTCAATACTCCATTTGCAGTATGACGTGATTTTATTTTACTATCAACTACAAAGTTATTATCAGTAATTGGGCTATACCAAATTTCATGATCTCCTTTCCCTTGCTTTTAAAATAACATCCAGCTTCTGTTAAAAGTTTTTTAACTTCAGGAGTAAAGGAAACACTCATTAGCCAGCCATTTTGATTGATTCATGACGATGCGTTGTTAAGTATAAATCAATGTAATCTTTGTTGTCAGATTCAACTCTATTTAATTCAATAAGTTCTGGAATCATAGCTTTGAGTTTTGCTGTTAACATCTCAATAGTAGAAGCTTCTGTAACCAACCCAGGTAGATTATCACTGCTAGCTACCCACACATCAACCTCAGAATCCCAAAAAGCGCTTACTTTGACAATAAAAGTATTCATAATTCGCTTTTTTAGCTATCGCACGTATGTAAACAATTTTAATTCAGAACTTTGAAAATTTTGCAAGTAACTTACAAAATCAGATACAATCTTGACTTGTTATCAGGTGCGTAGGCGTAGCCCGTCGTAGACATCGCTGATTTGCCTACTACGGTGAAACTAGTTGAAGCCTGTAGTAAGCTTTTGCCTGTGATTACTAAGTTTTTCGGCTTGCCAGCTTTGCGAACACAAACGTACCATCAGACTCTGGTAGTTGAGTGCGATCGGGAAACTGAGGCGGTATGGCAATATCACCAAGTGTTTCACTCATACTTTGAAAAGTATTGCAGCTATTTATTTAGTGCTTGACGCTTCCCATAAGGTGTTACTAACTAGTATAAAAGCTTGTTCTGTCTTGATTTCAGTGCTTTTACCCTGCCAGAACAACTTTGATCGCGAGTAAAAAGATATGAAATCTGATATTTTGAAACTGTATGTATTTTAAGTTAGGCGGCATAGTAGGAGCGATCGCTATTTTATTGAGTAATGGCAGTGCGTTCACCGGAGGTGTTGGCGTAGCCATCGCTCAAGATGCAGAAAGATATATCACTGTAGGGCATGATAAATTGGGAAACAGCGTAGCTCTGGACACAGAAACGATTAAGGGCACGATATACAAGCTTTACGGGATCTATGGAGATGGCATCTTCGAGACTACCTTTGATGCATCGTGCAAAGAATCGCGGCTGTTTCGCAATCGCATTGCGATTTACGGGCCAGAAGGACAGCTACTTGAAGAGGATAAAGAAAAAGGAGAAATCCCTTTTGTAGCAAGTTCTTCACCAGGCAAAGGTATGAAAATTGTATGTCAAAAGATTGGTGCAAGTGGTTGGTAGTTGCTCAATATTTTATAAGTGGGGAATGGGGAATAAGCAATGCCCAATGCCCAATTCCCAATTCCCAGGTAGAAAATACTAAGGACAAAACAACGTGTCACGCGTATCTCGTCCTGTAATCGGATTAGTTCCCTTGGCAAGTTTGCACAATTTTTTTTGCTCATCGGGACGCAGCAGCGTATCGGTAAAATCTGCCCCGTCAATGACTGCACCATCAAATCTGGCGTTAGCAGCAAAAGCACCCTCCAACAGTGCATTTGTCAAATTTGCTCTGACTAAACGAGCCGAGTCTAAAGTCGCATTTCTCAAATCAGAACCCTCCAAATTTGCAGACTCCAAATTTGCTGCAAAAAAACTGACGCCGTTCAAATTAGCGTGACTGAAGTTGCTCTGGCGAAGATTAGCTTTAGTAAAGCTAGAGTCTGTTAAATCACGTCCTGAAAAATCAGCCTCGACCAAAATTTCTTTGTTATATTCGAGTGCCAAAGCTGTTGGAGCAAAACCGACCGTTGCGCTGATGGCAATTATTCCCCACAGAAATAAGCTGAGTATGCTTGCCCAAATGTGATGGTCTGTTTTATACTTCAACCTCAACTTTGTTCGGGATAAGTCGAGTGTAGAACCCGTTGTGCGTAGGCGTAGACCGCCGCAGGCATCGCTTAACCTAGAATTCACAGAATTCATCATATTTTTAGTCAATGGCTAACCTTCCTCCATCTCATTATCCAGATATTGGTTCATTAGGAGAAGACCTAGTAGCCCAATGGTTGCAAGCTACAGGTTGGATAATTCTTCATCGTCGCTTTTCTTGTCGCTGGGGAGAAATTGATATCATCGCTGAATATGATAGAAAAGCAGAGGCAGCAGGGAAGCAGGGGAGCAGAGGAGCAGTAGGAGAACTCAGCACTCAGCACTCAATATTGGCATTTGTTGAAGTCAAAACCCGTAGTTCAGGTAGTTGGGATGCCGGGGGAAGAAGCGCAATCACTCCACAAAAGCAAGCAAAAATCTGTCGTACAGCTGAAATATTCTTAGCCCAGTATCCTGAGAAGGCAGATTATTCTTGTCGATTTGATGTTGCTATTGTCTACTGTCAAAGGATATCAAAAAATCTGACTGGGGTTACAGCAAATCAGGAAGCTTTAGCTACTTCATCAGTACCCGGATATAAGTTTAAGCTGCAAGAATACATTCTGGCAGCTTTTGACTTTTCAATTGATAATGGTTAATTGGTAATCGATAAAATATCTTAATTACCAATGACCAATAATTTTGTAGTAGCGTTAGAACCAAATAGGCTTACGCTAAAGTTTCTGGACAGTAACCTAAGCCCCGGACAAACTGCTGCCGGAACGCTTCAATTTCGTCTCTTTCTGGGCTACCGTGAGAAACGATCGCTACCTGATAACGACGCATCACATCCACAGGGCACTGTCCAGCTTCCAAACTCCAAAGTGCCATTTGCACCCTCATTGGCGGCTCATAGCTAATTCCTAATTCATTTAGAAAAGCCCGAAAGTCGCCATCTTCTTGGGGCGAGACTTGACCTTTGAGTTTGATCCTAACCACCCAGCCATCAATTTGATGAATTACGGTGACGAACGAAACTGGTGTCTGGGGTCTAGCGTGGAGGTGTTGAACGACCCTCAGGGTTAGACTGGCATTTGCCAGATAGTACAAGTATTCCATGTTTGTTGGTGCTTGGGATCAAAGCCAATCCTACATATCTATATTCGTCAATCAGTGCCTGTTCCCGGTAGGGTAAAAGCCCCCGTTTTTAGATGGGGAGGTTTACCCAATTTTTATATTAATTTTTCCGTGTTACTTAATAGTAACAATCTTATAGCCTAGCGGCAAAACTGAGCGAAGATGCCTTAAAGTTCCAATATAAGGTAAAACTTAACTCAGCCTTTTTAAGAGAGTATAAATACTAAATAAACCAAAAACTAGTACAAGTCAATTTGAAAGATACATCTAGCCCACAAGAAAAAAATTTTGAATTAGATTGCTCGGTAGCTGGCTATGACTACGAACTACCTCCAGAACTCATTGCCCAAAACCCAGCAGTTCCTAGAGATAGTTCGCGGTTACTGGTAGTTGATTCTCCGACTACAGGCATCGAAACAGCACCTCTACACCATATTTTCCATGATTTGCCTGCACTGCTGCGCTCTGGTGATTTGTTGGTTATGAACAATACAAGAGTCATTCCAGCGCGGCTTTATGGTCATAAATCCACTGGTGCGAAAATCCAGGTGTTGCTGTTGGAAGAACGGCAGCATAACTGTTGGTTAGCTTTAGTTAAGCCAGGAAAAAGCTTCAAACGGGGAGCGAAGATTGTTTTTACAGGAAGGCAATTAGGAATTAAGGATTGTAAAGATTCTTCTTTAGTACCCAGCGATGCACTGAGCTTGTCGAAGTGTCACCAACTCACGGCTACGGTTCTAGAAACAGATGCAGCTACTGGGGGGCGTTTGTTGCAATTTGATGTACCAGAGGGTAAGACTTTGGTGGAACTGTTAGAGGTATTTGGTGAAGTACCGTTACCACCATATATCACTACCTCAGAAGCAGCTGATGAGCAGTATCAGACAGTTTATGCTAAACAACCAGGAGCGATCGCAGCTCCGACGGCAGGATTACACTTTACCCCAGAATTATTACAAAAGTTGGGCGATCGCCAAATCGATCGAGCTTTTGTGACGCTACACGTTGGTGTCGGCACATTTCGCCCTGTGGAAGTAGAGGACGTAACTACCCATCAGATGCATGAAGAATGGATTGAAGTTCCTGCGGCTACAGTAGAGCAAATCCGCGCCACTAAAGCTGCTGGCGGTCGAATTATTGCTGTGGGAACAACGGCAGTACGGGCTTTAGAAGGGGCGGCTCAATCTGGTAATTTACAACCATTTTGCGGAAAAACAGACTTGTTTATTTATCCCGGCTACCAATGGCGGGTGGTAGACGGTTTGATTACGAATTTTCACTTACCGCGTTCTAGTTTGTTGATGTTGGTAAGTGCCCTAATTGGCAGACAACGATTATTGAATATATACAACGAAGCGATCGCTTTTGGATATCGCTTTTATTCATTCGGTGATGCCATGCTAATTTTGCCGTCAGCTGTGGGAGCGGGGAGTGGGAAGAGACGCGATTAATCGCGTCTGTACAAGAAAGAGACGCGATTAATCGCGTCTGTACAAGAGTTAGAAGTTAAAAGTTGGAAATTGGGAATTTTTTCTTTCGTGGTGGGTACTCTGACTTATAAGGGGTTAAAAATAAGTACAGGTCTGCTATTAATGTCTGAAAAATACCTATTTTCTCATTGGTTAAATTTATTTTGTCAGGTAACACTCGGTGGCTGTTCTGCATTTTTGCTCTTGGCTGCACCGACAATTACTAATTTCCCAGTTAGCAAGCTGCTGGCAGAAACTGCAATTTCTCAGGATCTCGAAGCAGCTAGCTTTTTCCAGCAAGGAGTTACGCGCTATAACCGCCAAGACTTACAAGGTGCAGAATATGCCTTTCGTCAAGCATTACAGCGAGATCCTAACCTTGGGGCAGCACGGAATTATCTGGGTAATATATTGATAGAGCAAAATCGCCTGGATGAAGCTTTACATGAATTTACAGAGGCGATAAAAGTTAATCCCAATTCTAGCGAAGCTTATTACAACTTAGGGTTAGTGTTGCACCGACAAGGAGAAAAAGATGCAGCAATTACCGCTTATCGCCAGAGCTTGGCGATCGATTCCACAAGGGTGGCAGGGCTGTATAATCTGGGTTTGTTGCTGTACGAACAAGGAAAGTCAGAGGAAGCGATCGCTGCATACCAAAAAGCAATTAATCTAGATAGCAGCAATGCCAATGCTTATCTTAACTTAGCGATCGCCTTGCAACAACAAGGTCAAATCGAGCCTGCGATCGCCAATTATCGCCAAGCTTTGAAGCTAGATCCTAAAAATGCCGTAGCCTACAGCAACATGGCAAATTTGCTAGCAATGCATGGTCAAGCTTCTGAGGCTATTTCTGTTTATCGGCAAGCGATTCGCCTAAATCCAAAAAGTGCCTCAGCTTACTATAACTTGGGAGTAACTTTATATAATCAGGGCGAATTCAAAAAAGCCAGTGGAGTCTTGAAACGCGCTCACAATGAATATCGCGAGCAAGGTAACATTGAACAAGCCCAAAAAATTGAGCAGCTAATGCAGCAAATTGCTCAGAAAAATGGGCAACAGCAACCTCAAGCCAGTCAAACAGCTACTCCTTCTCAGAGTTCAGATTCTACAGTACAAACATCTGAGCCACAAACGGCAAATCAACCAGAAACGCCCGCAAACCCTGGCGATGTACCTGTCTCAGTCGAACCACAATCCACTTCAACAAGTCCCGGACAATAAAAAACTCAGAGTTAAGGCAATTTGCCCTCATCCCCCAACCCCTTCTCCCAAACTTGGGAGAGGGATTTAGGGTGAGGGCTTTTGATTCATCCAATAAGTCTATTCTCTACTCGAAGTTAATTTTGAGTAAAAGTTGCACACGGCATAACTCCTAACTTTTAATTCCTAACTCCTAACTTTTTTAAATCGGCAAACGATTAATATCTTTATTGCAACCAATAACAACCATTGCTGAACCACGCTCTAAACGCTTGGTAGCGTCAGGATTAATTTGAAATTTCCCATCCTGGCTTACTGCTAGCAAATTTAAACCGTAGCGGTTACGAAGTTGCAGTTCAGTGATGGTTTTGCCGTGAAATTCATCAGGCACAATCAACTCTACAATACTGTTATCGGGGTCGAGGTCAAACCGATCTAGAATTGCTGGTTTAGTAAGAGTACGCGCTAGGGCACAACCCGCTTCATACTCAGGAAAAACAACATGATCTGCGCCTACTCGCCGCAACAGTTTACGATGAACTTCACTAGAAGCTTTAGCAACTACATGAGGTACGCCAGCCTCTTTCACATTGAGAGTGGTTATGATACTTTCTTGAACGTAGTTACCAATTGCGACAATTACAGTATCAAATTCAAAAATTCCAGCTTCTTTGAGTGCAGCTGGTTCTGTAGAGTCTAGTTGCAAAGCATGACCAACTATTCCCTCAGTTAATGCTTCTGAAACTCGTTTTTCATCAATATCTGTTGCCAGCACTTGATAACCAAAATTGTGCAGTGTGGAACAGACAGAGCGACCAAAACGACCTAACCCAATTACAGCAAATTGGTGGTTGTCTTTACGTAAACTGCGAAAAAAACTTAATGATGACAGATTCACCCTTTTTATCCTTATGATGGCTCCCTGTATTTAGGGCAAAAAACGGTTATGCCGCTTGAATTAAAAATTTTATTTTTACCTTACAATGTATATTTTATCAGTTTAGTCATTTGTTATTTGTCATTTGTTATTTGTTATTTTCCCCCTGTTTCTCCTACTCTCTCTCCCTAACTATCCCACGAGTAAATTTTCTTCAGGATAGTGAATTCTGGTAGGGCGGGGATCTCCTAGTACGGCAGACATCAGCAGTAAAACACCGACTCTTCCAACGTACATAGTGACAATTAAGATGAGCTTTGCTCCTGTAGAGACACTTGCTGTAATGCCTGTAGAAAGTCCCACAGTAGCGAAGGCTGATACTACTTCAAACAAAATTTGAATAAAATCTAATGTTGGATCTGTGAGGCTAATTAAAATCGTGGCGAAAATTACGGTTGCTACCGATCCTACTAACACACCTACAGCTTTCAAAATTAAAGTTATTGCTATCTTGCGATCGTACAACAAAACTTCTTCTTTACCCTGAAGAATCGCTTTGGTACAACTGGTCAAAACTCTCAAGGTTGTTGTTTTCATGCCTCCTCCTGTGCCACCTGGACTTGCACCAATAAACATCAGCGCAATTGTAATAAATAGACCAGCAGTAGTCATTTTGCCAATATCGATGGTATTAAAACCAGCAGTTCTGGGAGTAACTGATTGAAACCAAGCTACTAATATCTGGTCACGTAAATTTAGATAACCAAATGTTTCAGGGTTTCTGATTTCTATACAGAAAAAGGCTATTATCCCCACTAATAATAATATCAGAGTTGTACTGATTGCAACTTTGAAATCTAGGGTGAAGACTTGGTTTTGAGTTTTTTTGTGAATGCGATCGCGCAACCAAAGATACATTTCCAAAATTACTTGATAGCCAATTCCCCCAAAGATAATCAACATGCTAATGGTAAAGACTACTAAAAAGGATGATTGATAGCCAATTAAGTTATCTTTAAACAAACTAAAACCAGCATTATTCCAAGCATTGATACTATGAAAAATTGCCAACCAAAGTCCTCGATCCCAACCATATTTTGGAACGAAAGCTGGTATAAGTAAGAATATTCCTGTAATTTCAAAAATTAAAGTTGTGGCAATAATTGAACGGATGACTTGGGCACTCCCGCTCATTCCTGGTCGGTCTAAAGCTTGTTGAATAGCTACCTTTTGTCGCAGGTCAAACTTGCGTCCAATTAGCAGAATCAGAAAGGTAGTGCTTGTCATATAGCCCAAACCGCCAATCTGAACCAACAGTGTCATAAACAGCTGACCCCAAAAAGAAAAATAAGTACCAGGATCGACCACTGATAAGCCAGTAACACAAACCGCAGATGTAGATGTGAACAGCGCCACAATAGGGTTGTTCCATGTACCATCACTAGTTGAGAAAGGCATCATTAACAAGATTGTTCCTATAGCGATGACAGTCAAAAATCCCAGGCAAACTGTGCGAGAAACGGTCATAATTAATTCGTAGTTCGTAATACTTCGGCTACGCCCTTCGACTACGCTCAGGACAAGCTCAGTACAAGTTCGTAATTCGTAATTAAGAAAGTTAGAGTAAATCTAGGTTTTCATTTCTTGTATATGTATGTTGTTTGGAATAATTGGTATAAATTTGACAAAGAAAAGTTTATTAAGGTAAAACTGAGAAATTTTTTCCAGGAGGATAAATCTCGGTTTACCTTCCCCGGAGTAAAAATACCCTTATTTAATTAAAAACATACATGGTAGCCTACCTGTATGTTTTTTTTGAATTCTAATTCGTCTCAATACTACTTTTTTCATGAGTGCAACACTTTACCAGCAAATTCAGCAGTTCTACGATGCTTCCTCTGGTCTGTGGGAACAGATTTGGGGCGAACACATGCACCACGGCTACTATGGTGTCGATGGCAGCCAGAAAAAAGACCGTCGTCAAGCTCAAATTGATTTAATCGAGGAATTGCTCACTTGGGCGGGGGTACAAGCAGCAGAAAATATTCTCGATGTCGGCTGTGGTATTGGTGGCAGTTCTTTATACCTGGCAGAAAAGTTTAATGCTAAGGCTACAGGGATTACTTTGAGTCCTGTGCAAGCTGCCAGAGCAACGGAACGCGCAATGGAAGCGAATTTGAGTCTGAAAACTCAGTTTCAAGTCGCCAATGCTCAAGAAATGCCCTTTGCTGATAATTCTTTTGATTTGGTTTGGTCGCTGGAAAGCGGCGAACACATGCCGGATAAAACTAAGTTTCTCCAGGAGTGTTATCGGGTATTGAAACCTGGCGGCAAGTTAATTATGGTGACTTGGTGTCATCGACCGACTGATAAGTTACCACTGACGGCGGATGAGGAAAAGCATTTGCAGGATATTTATCGGGTGTATTGTTTGCCTTATGTAATTTCTTTACCAGAGTATGAAGCGATCGCACGTCAACTTCCATTAAACAATATTCGCACCGCCGATTGGTCAACCGCCGTCGCCCCCTTTTGGAATGTAGTCATAGATTCGGCGTTCACTCCCCAAGCACTTTGGGGCTTACTCAATGCCGGTTGGACTACCATTCAAGGGGCGTTATCGCTGGGGTTGATGCGTCGCGGTTATGAACGCGGGTTAGTTCGGTTTGGTTTATTGTGTGGGAATAAGTAGAAACAAGACCGCGCTGTAATGAAACAGCGCGATCGCACTACAATTTAAGAAATTCAATGACGGCTAATTTTACAGAGCTTATTTTGAGTATTTTAACTTATTGACAAAAGGTACTTTGTCTTAACTTCTTACAGATATGCTTGTAGAGACGTTGTATTGCAACATCTCTACATACTACTAAATCCCACCAATAACCTTAACTAAGCGGTAAGGAATAAGAGTTACAGAGAGTTCTTGCCTAAGTGATAGCTTAGATAAGGGAATTTAGTGTGTTTCATTCAACGACTGTTACTGAAGCTCCTTCATTGGATGGAGGTACAGCGGGTAATTCCAGACAGTATCCAGCACCATACACTGTCTTAATATAGCGGGGGTGGCGAGGGTCTGGTTCTAGCTTGGTTCTCAAGTGGCGAATATGCACTCGAATCGTTTCTATGTCATCATCAGGATCGTAGCCCCAAACTTCTCTGAGGATTTCGCTAGGAGAAACTGTTTGACCGTGGCGTTGCAGTAAGCAGTGAAGTAGCTCAAATTCCAAGTGAGTCAATTTCACCGTCTCATTGAACCATATTGCCTCAAATCTTTCGGGAACGAGGGTTAATGAGCCATAGTTGAGAATTTCACTATGCTTTGCGGCTTGAGGAATCCGGTCAGTCCGCCGCAAAAGTGCCCGCACCCGCGCCAGCAGTTCTTCAACTTCAAAAGGCTTGGTGAGGTAGTCATCTGCGCCAGCATTGAAGCCTTCCACCTTGTCCTGAGTTTGGCTCAAAGCTGTCAGCATTAACACGGGAATCTCAGAGGTGCGATCGTCGCGGCGCAGGCGTTGACAAACGGTAAACCCATCTACCCTGGGCAACATTAAATCGAGCATGATCAAGTCTGGTTGTAGCTGGAGAGCCAGCGCTTGACCTTTGATGCCGTCTTCAGCTTGACTAACATCGTAGCCAGCCATTTCCAAGTTGACGGCAACTAGTTCTGAAATCGCTGGGTCATCGTCTATGACAAGAATCCTCGGCATTCTTAAAAAATTATTACTACTTATTAAGGATAATTAACAACCTTTGATAGATACAAAGATTTTTGAATCGATTCTAAAAAAGTTTTTAAATCTTACATAAATATTAAGATTAAATGACTGTGAAATCAAGACTCAATTACACGAAATCTTATAGTCTATGATGTGTTATACTCCCCCCTACAATCCGTCTTGGTTTTTACAAAACGGTGTGATGATGACTGTATACACCGCTTTGTGGGGAAAACGTAACTGGGAAAGTACTGTTTTCTTACAAGAACCGTCTTATCACGAAAAAATCTTTATTGGTGGCCAAGGTGTGCCAATTTTTGGCTTGGTTGCCATCCCGGAAAATGCTCATAGCACGATTATCGGTACTTATGGCATTACCGGAGAGTTAGAGACAGAATGGTTTTTGAGGGTGCTAGGGCGTAAAGCTTATGCCCAAGGATACGCTGTAGTGTTATTTGATTGGCGGACCCACGGAAAAACAGCCGAATTGTCCCCGACTCTAACTTCTGATGGTTTGTATGAGGGGGAAGATTTTGTTCGCATCGCTGCTGCTGCAAAGGCAATGGGATGTCCGGGGAAATTTTGGTTTACAGGGTATTCTTTAGGAGGGCAATTGGCGTTATGGGCGGTGAAGGTGGCTGGTGAGGTGATTAAGGAGGATGAAGATTTAGGATTAGAAGATAGCGATATTGGCGGTGGTATGGTGATTTGTCCGAGTTTAGATTCACAGCGATCGCTATCTTATCTAGTTACAAAGCCCTTTGGTAGATATTTAGAAGCAGGGATTGCCCAAAATTTAAAAAAATTGGCGTGGCGGATTCATGATGTTCATCCTGGAAGCCTTGACCCAGAAGCGATTGAACGAGCAAATAGCATTTGGGGTTTTGATAATGAATTGGTAATTAAGCGACTTGGTTTTCCTTCTGTGGAAGCATATTACCAAGCTAGTAGTGCTTTGCAAATATTGCCGCAAATCTCGAAACCGACTTTGATTCTATATGCTGCGGACGATCCACTTTTTGACCCAGCTATCATACCGGAATTAGAAGAAGCGTGCGATCGCAATTTTGCAATAGATTTGTTACTTACTCAGTATGGCGGTCATGTTGGCTATCTCAGTAGCAAAGAGTGCCAGCGTCAAGTACAAGACCCCGATCTTTGGTGGGCATGGAATCGGGTTTTACAATGGTTAGAGCAACAACGAACAGATTCTAGTTGCTAAGATGTTCGACAGATGGAGTCGTATTTTGGAAGCCCAAAATAGAGAGGATGGCATTGACCCAGAAGCTACCACAATATCATTGGTAAACCAGCAATAACAGAAGCAATACCCGTCCAGAGAGTAAAACGCGCAATATCTAATTCATCCAAAGCAACGCTCATTTGCCTAATTGCCAATAGCAGCGCTGCTAGTAGCAGTATAAAAAAGGCAAAGTACTCCAAATTAAGAATCATTCATCCTCACTATGTTCTAGAAAAAAGTAGTTGTAATAGGTTTTTAACAAGCTTTGGCAAGGGTTTTTTGTTCCAGATTTAACACTTTCTGAGAAAAATTATTTCTTACTGAAGATATATCTACTTCAGAACACTTGCAGACATTGGTCGTAGTTCCTTTGAGTAATGCTGTAATAGCTAATGTTGTAGCCAAAATAAAATTTGCGATTCTCTGTTAAGAGTTTTAAAGTATGCTCTCTCAGGGGATTTTATATGGAGTTGAGAAGCGTACATCTAGAGTAATAAATTATAATATTTAGCTGGCAAAAGCAATCGCGGCTATCTGTATTTATGTTTACAGCTAGACTTAATATCTAACAATATCTATGGCATATTCTAGGAAAAACAGGCGCAGTTGTATATAGTAATGCTAAAGCGTCAAACCAGATTCACCCATAATATCGTCGTAATTAAACAAACTATTAAAGTACAACTCTCTTGAATTTTTGACTCAATGACCGCTTCTAATAATATTTGGCTACCTGCACCGACGAATTTAACTTTGCTACCGGATGAGATTCATGTCTGGCGCATAGAACTTGACCAACCAGAAGTACAGCTGCAAAATTTAGCAGCGACTCTTTCCAGTGACGAAACATCTCGTGCTGAACGGTTCTATTTTCAGGAACATCGGCAGCGTTTCATCGCAGGTCGTGGTATCCTGCGAACTATATTAGGGCGCTACTTGGGTATCCAACCGTTACAAGTGGAGTTTAATTATCAACAGCGTGGCAAACCAGTACTAGCAGATAAATTTGCCGATAGTGGACTAGCGTTTAACTTGTCTCATTCCCAAGGGTTGGGTTTATGTGCAGTGAATTGTACTCGCCCAATTGGTGTAGACCTAGAATATATTCGCCCGATGTCTGATTTGGAAAGTCTTGCCAAACGGTTCTTTTTACCGAGAGAATATGAGATGTTGCGATCGCTATCTCCCAACCAACAGCAAGAAGTATTTTTCCGTTACTGGACTTGTAAAGAAGCTTATTTAAAAGCAACTGGAGACGGACTATCTCAGCTAGAGCAAATTGAAGTATCGCTCACTCCCATAGAACCAGCCAAGTTACAGATATCCGAAGATTGGAGTCTTTTTGAACTAGTACCTGCTAACAATTATGTTGCTGCTGTTGCTGTGGCGAATTTTGGCTGGAATTTAAAATGCTGGCAATATTGATGTTGATTAAGCTCATCTCGTGGGTGAAACAAGAGACATTTTGCGGACATTGTAAAATGACAAATGACAAATGACAAATGACAACCTACTTACTTATCTTCCTGCATATTTCTCACAATTCTTGTCACCACCTTTCTAGGTACAAATCTGACGCTTTTTGCAAGTAGTTTATTCATAAAACCAGGAATAACAATGGTTTTGCCCTTCATTAAAGCGTGAAAACCAATTTCTGCTACTGTTCGTGCATCCATCATCTTCTTACCCTTAAGCAATTTAGAGTCTGCCATCCCCGTTCTTTCATGAAAGCCAGATTCTGTTGAGCCTGGGCAAAGAACTGTCACAGTGACACCTGTACCTTCTAATTCATTAGCGATCGCTTCTGAAAAAGATAAGATATAAGCTTTAGTAGCAAAATAAACTGCCATCAAAGGCCCAGGTTGAAAAGCAGCAGCCGAAGCGACGTTTAATATCTTACCTTCACCTTGCTTGACCATGTGCTTCACGAATAGCTTAGTTAAATGGGTGAGACACACCAAATTTACCTGTAGCATTTCCAATTCAGTAGCTAGGTCTGTTTCGTGAAATAATCCATAGATACCAAATCCGGCATTATTTACCAGCACATCAACATTAATATTGGCAAGTTGCAACTCCGTGAAAATTTCTTCAGGAGCAGTTGATATAGATAAATCCTTAACAATAGTTTTGACAAAAATCCCAAATTTTTCTTGGAACTTAACTGCAATTTCTACTAGCTTTGGCCCATTTCTGTCTACTAAGACCAAATTGTAATCATGAGCAGCAAAAATACATGCTAATTCGTAGCCAATTCCACCAGCTGCTCCAGTAATAAGAGCAGTTTTCTTGCTCTGACCTTGATGTTTTGTGTTCATGTAAGAATGTTAGTGAATTCAACTTGATGAAGCTGCGTTGCATTTACAGTGGTTCTCGTTCTACAATTAAGTACGCGTAATATCTGACCCAACGAGAAATATCTTGAGTTATTACCCTTTCAAATGCTTGTGTGGTTCATTAGATAGATGTAGCAGTCCAAACGTAAATTTAGGACTTATGCATCGAAAAAGCTAGGCATTAAAGAAGCTCGGTTATTTAAGACTGCTAGCTGTCACTTTTGATTACTCACAAAAGCAAGCGGGTAAAATTAAACTTTTATGCCAGACACTAACCATTCTATCCTCGATTGCTTCTGTCAAGAGGTGAATACTAAAAATTTACATGATTGAGCATAAAAAAACAGGGCAATTATATTGCCGCTGTTAGTGTATAAGTTATTGCTGGCATCTGAAATATTGGTTATTCAGTAGTACTGAGTTTTAAAAAACATGGACTAAAGAAAATTATTTTGTAGTAGCGTGTCAAGGCTAAAATAGTGCATTAAATGTAGATGGCAGTGCAATACTGCGTAGGTTTTGAAGATTTGTAGTTTTACTTCGTTCAACCCAACCAATCTCTGAAAATGTTGGGTTTCCTTCCTCAATCCAACCTACTAGCGTGACATGCTTAAAATGTTGGGTTTAAAAAACTCACAAAACCAAACTCTAATCATTAACAGAATAATTCAACCCAATAAATTCAGCTTGCCGCGCTACTACAATTTTTTTTTGCAACAATTTAGCCTTGACACATCCTACGCAATTTATGAATTACTAAGCGAGATTCAAGAAGCCGCTTTGAATCAAGTAGGCAGTATAAGTCATAAACAATTGAGAGTCAATTGGAGGGCAAGCAATAGAACTACCTGCTAGTGCATGAAGAGTATCTTGGCAGCTAATATGAGGTCTTCTAGCTTGTAAATACAAATCAGGAATAGTCAGTTGTTCATCAGACCAACGTTCCAACAAAAATGGCCGCAGAGTGTACAAAGGATTGTCCGCAGAAGTCACATTATTGATTAACTCAGATTGCCATTTTTCATAGGGAATCATTTCAACTGAATAACCAAAAGAGCGTATCCACTCAACTAGCATTTTCAAAGCAGCAGGTTGGGGATGTTGTAAATTGAAAGCCTTACCTATAGATTCTTTTTGCCGTGACAGATAAACGATCGCTTTACTTACATAGTCCACAGGTGACATATCCAACATATAATCTACATCAGGGAAATATCCCATTTGTAGACAGCCCTTGGTCATCAAATTGATAAAGTCATGTGTGTTACAAATGCCTGTTTTGCTATCACCTGAAATCAGTGGCGGTCTGTGAATAGTTACAGGAAGCCCACGGTCACGAGCAATTTTGACTAACTTTTCGGCTACCCATTTTGTTTGAGAGTAACCGAGATAAATACCTTCCCAATGATTGAATTCATCCTGTTCTTTAACAACCTTGCCAGCATAAGCCGTGGATTCAAAAACAGCCACACTAGAAACGTAATGTACAGGCTTGACTTTAATTTGACAAGCCAATCTCAAAACTTCTTGAGTTCCTAAAACATTGGCTGCTTTCAGTGCTGAGTATGGAAAAACATAATTCAACAAAGCACCACTATGATAAATAGTATCAATATTGGTAGCTAAAAGTTGAAACTGTTCAGAGCCAACACCTAACAATGGCAGAGATAAATCGCCGACAATCGGAATAATTCTGGACTTAAATTCTTCTTGCCAAATTGCATACTGTTCCAGATTCTTTTGGAGTTTGCTTTTGCCTTCTTCGGCATTAGCCGCACGCACTAAACAATAGATATCCGCATTAGTTTCTTGTAGCAATTCCCGGATGATAAAGGCTCCTAAGAAGCCTGTTCCTCCAGTTAAAAAGATGTTCTTGGGTTCACCCACCAGCACATTAGATGCAGCACCGGGATGGATGGTGGGGTCAAGAACAGCCTCTGCACCTAAATCTAGAACAGAGGGTGCAGCATTGGCATTAGAGGCTACTACTTTTGTATCTTGAACAGGCGAACCTTCTTGTACTTCTTCAGCTAAACGCTGTGAAAGAGCTTCAATATTTGGGTAATGCCACAATAGCAACGGAGATGGTTGAAATCCGAGCAACTTTTCTAAGTTACTTACTAGAATCATTGCTTGGGCTGAATCCAACCCATAGTTTTCTAAATGTTCTTTGACATCTATTTCATCAGTTGCGACTCCTAGCAACTTAGCTAAGTTAGATACCAAAAATATTTGAATATCGTCTGCTGTGAAAGACTGTTTTATAGTCATTTTTAAAGCTCCAACAATGATGTAGAACGAACAGGGTGATATTGACTGTAATAATTGGAAGCTTGCAGTCCTTGAATTTTCAAATTTTGGACACGATACAAAAAGGCTGCACCAGTCATAATTTGATTAGCAACATCAACTACACCACGATTATTTGGTTCAGACAAATAAGAACCGCGTACCCAGTCATTGAAACCGCCCATTGCCGGGCCACACCAAATTTGATAATCGACTTCTCTACCTTTTTCACCAGAACTAGACCAACGAGAAGATAATCCTAAATACCAGCGAAAAATCAACGCCATTTTCAGTTTAGGATTATTAACTGCTTTCCCAAGTTTCTCAGGATTCTTTTGGGACAGATAAGCCGCAGTTCCTTCCCATACTTCAGCAATAGTTTTGCGAAAAACTTGTTTTTCTAATTTCTCTCTTTCTGCCAAAGGAATCTCTTCAATGGAATCATAAGCACGATAGAGTTCAAATAATTTCTGCGCTCGCATGGGGAACATTGTACCCCGTTTGAGAACTTGCAATTTGACTCCCATTTCAAACATATCTGCTGCTGGAGCCATTATCATATCAGCCATTTCTGCTTGGGCTAATAACTTTTTGGTATGTTCACAAGCCCCAGATTCAACGCATGATTGATTAATGGAACCGGTCATTATATAAGCAGCACCCATCATAAAGGCTGCTAATGCTGATTGTGGTGTCCCAATTCCCCCTGCAACGCCGATTCTAATGGGTGTTTGGTAATGATATTGTGCTTGAATTTCATCCCGCAAGGCAATAATAGAAGGTAACACACAAACTAGGGGACGGTTATCTGTATGACCTCCAGAATCAGCCTCGACGGTAATATCATCAGCCATTGGAACTTTGGCTGCAAGAGTTGCTTGTAAGTCAGTAATTAACCCTTGTTCCAGAAGTTCTTTGATTATTCTGGCCGGTGCTGGTTGCAGAAATTTAGTCGCAACTTCTCGGCGAGAAATTTTGGCAATGATTTTATTTTTGATTTCAATTTGATTGGCGTTATTTAATCCCAATCCAGCAAGACGGTAATAAACAATGTTGGGGGTTAAGTCGAGAAATGCAGAGGCTTCTACTGTTCTTACTTGATATTTGAGGTATAAATCCACAGCCCGGCGTTCAATCGCAGGTTCGTTGGGGCTATGAATTAAATTAAATGCGTAAGGCCCTTGAGGTAAGGCTTGTTGAATGCGATTGATGGCTGCTTCCAAACGTTCTGGAGTTAAACCACCTGCACCAAAGGAACTCAAAATTTGCTCTTTTCCGAGTGCAATGACCATTTCTTCAGAAGCAATTCCGCCAGCCATTGCGCCGGTAACGTAGGCATATTTTACTCCATAAGAGGAGAGAAAATTCGGATCTCCAAATTGTTGAATGCGGATTGGGGCTGCAAATGTTAGCAGTTCTACTTGTGCTGTTGTGCCATTATCACCAGGGCATAAATACCCCTCATTTGTGACACCGATTTTTCCGGCAACTTTCACGATGTAGCAGGGTTTATTTAACACCATCAATTTATCTTTGATGGTTTGTTTCTCGAAAGATACAGTTTCTAAAGAACCTTTCCAAACCTGGTTTTTGTTATAAGACCAGGAAGAGAAATTAAGGCCATTATCGTGTTTACTTAGTACCGTATCTACGGTTGTCACGGCAGTTATCCCTCAGATTACAATTATTAAATAAGGGGAGTGGGGAGTGGGGAATAAGAAATGGGGAAGAAATATTTTCCTTTTATCAGTTCACCTTTCCCCTTACCCAAGTTTATTGATGGTTGAAGTATGTGGACTTATGTCAAGATTCGTCATTAAGCAAATTTTGGGCGCAAGCTAGTTGCAATTGAATGATTTCGCTCATTTGCTGACTGTAGTCTTGTCTAGCTTGTAAAAAAGCAGTATGTGCTTTAGTTATCTTTGAATTATTAGCATTGAGCTTTTGATACTGGGTCTTATTTAAATCGAACATGCTGATGATGCTGCTAATTTTTCGAGTTATGACTGGCGGGGAAGAAAGAGAAATTGGCTGTTTAATTGCGCTTGACTCAGAAGATTGTAATTGTTCTCTCGTTTCAAAAACGTTATCAATGATATTTTTCGGTTTTACTTCTTCTGGCTGAGGCAAGATGTTAGGGGAATGACTTTCTTGTTGAGTTATGTGGTTGGAAGTGTTAAGAAAATCTGTGATTTCAGATTGTTGAACATTAGGTATATCTGGATGCTGTATTTTGAAGCGTTCGCTCCTAAGATCCCCAGCAAAATCTTCAACCAGTTTGCGATTTTCGTCGCTCAAAATTGTAGCAGCGATCGCTTTCCCACCCAAGGTAACTGTTCTTAATGTTGCTTTACTTGAATTAGCGCTTTCTTGGGCTTTGCTATACAGTGGTGATAAATCTACGTTCACCTGATGACTGAGTAGTTTTGCTAATGCTTTAACCATCGAAGCATGGTCATCCATCCCTCTACGATTTAGAGAGACTGTGATATGTTCTTTGCTGCCAAGAATTTTATCAATCCATCGTGAACAAACACTACCAGCACCTGCTTCTAAAAATATTTTGACCCCATCGCCGTAGACACGATTAACTAATTGCGGAAAATCAAGTTCTTGGCACAATCCTTTGGCGATATTGTGAGCGATCGCATCTCTTTCAAGTGCAACTGGTTGATAATCGGCGGCAGAATAAAACACAATCCCAGGAAGATTTTGTGATGGTAAGCTGTTTACCTTCTTGATTTCCTCAAACTGCGATCGCATTGCTTCACAATGTATCACATGGTCGAAGGGAGCAGGGAAAGAATTGCAATCTAAAGTCGCAATCACTCGCTTACAGGCAGCATCTTCACCAGCAATTAATACTTCTTCTGGTGTGTTGATTTGAGTTAAGTAGACATGATTTTCATGTTTCAGGCATTCTCTAACTTGAGATGGAGTAGCCATGAGAACATAGGTATTCCAAAAATTATTATTTGGTGAATCTGTTAATCCCCAATATTCACGCACAGCATTTTTCGGCCCAGATAACTTATCGCCAAATAAAGGTGATGAGTTTAAGGTATTACTTCCGCCTTCAAAATCACTCCAAACTCCTTGGGCAACCATCATACTAGTTTCACCCAAGCTATACCCAAAAACGCATTGCGGCTTGACTTGAAAATCATCTCGGAAAATTGCCGTCATGTATCTAGCAAAGGCAATTTCACTTTCAAACATTGCCAGTGAATCATCTAACAATTGCTTTTCGAGAGTTTCTAATTGCCTGGTTGTCAATTTAGGTAAGCTTCTGGGATAAACCAGCTTTTCAACATCGGCAGCCCGATTGTAGAGATTGTTACTTTTTAAGTCCTCGAAGACTTTCGGAAATAACCGAAATACGGTGCGACCAATGCCGATATAAGAATTGACTGCTGCGGGGTAAACATAAGCAACTGCTCCAGTTTTACCCAATGGTTTCGCTGTGAAATAACTTCCTATTGGTGTTTGCCAATCTGTACCATTCTCAAAGGCATTATTTACACCTTTGCGGGCAGATTCAATTTCTTTAAGTAGTTCTTTTGTGTTACGTCCTGCAATTGATAAGACGTATTTTGCATTAGATTGCTGTTGAAAGGTAGCAAATGTTTGGCTAGCGGTAGCTGATAAAGAAGAACTGGCTTCGATGGATTTTTGGAGATGGTTTAGGATATCGGGTATAGTGGAGCGATCGCTAACTGCGATGGGAAACAGATGAAAAGGCATTTGTTGCAAATATCTGTTGTCGCGCTCCTCTTGGCTGGGTTCCTCCGACAAGATTAAATGGGCGTAACTGCCATCTATACCCATGCTATTAATTGCTGCTATTCTGCGTGTACCGCCTTTATCGACAAACCAAGGTCTTGATTCCATCGCCACATAGAAAGGGCTACCTTCCCATACTTGCGGTGTTTTGACACCAGACCATTTTGGTGTGGCGGGAATATACCTGTAATAAAGACAGAGGGCGGTTTTGATTAAGCTAGCAATTCCCGATGCTGTATAGGTGTGACCGATATTTGCTTTGACGCTACCTAATGCACAATGCAAACCATTGCCCACTTTCGGATAAGCTTGGAGTAAACCTGTGATTTCGGCTTCATCCTCCTGGGGAATGCCACTACCGAAGACTTCCACATAGTTAACCTCTGTGGGTTGAATCTCTGCCATCTCGAAAGCTTGTTTGCAGACATTACTGATAGCTGAAGCATCAGGTTTTACCAAAGCATCACTCAAAGTAGAATTACCTTGTGCAAAACTCATGGCATCAATTACTGCATAGATGCGTTCATTGTCTTCTTTAGCAGCTTCGTAGCGCTTGAGGACGACAGCACCCGCACCTTCGCCAACCGTCCAGCCATTGGCTTGTTGGTCATAACCTAACGTATTTACACCCGTATTAATTGGTGCAAATTGGCTGCGGAACAAGACATTTTCCACACCACCTGCTAAATCTACTGCACCAACAACCACCGCGTCTACTTCTCCCGTAGCAAGTAGCATTTGGGCAACTTCCAACGCCTTGAGGGCAGAATTTTCGCCAGCGCTGACGGTGAATGCAGGGCCAGTGAAATTCCACAAAGCAGAAATCCGACTCGCCATGATGTTGGCGATATGACTCACATATTCGCCGATTTCTACTGGTTGGTGAATGCTATCTTTGACAATGGTTTCCAGTTGGGAAAGGTGTTCAGCAGGTAGAGAAATTCCTTGGTTGAGTAAGCCGTCTTTAACTTGCCAAGACAAATTCCATCTTTGCTGTAGCTGATGCACAGAGAATTCTGTCTCTGCGGCAACAATCACAGCTACATTGCCACCTTCCTGTAGTTTCGCATCTTTGACAGCGCGATCGCTAACCTTCAGGAGTAACAATTGTTGTGGGTTTAGCTTTTCGATTTCATTCGGTGGGATTTTGCACGATAAAGTATCGATTTCAAAATCCTTGATGTATGCTCCTACTGGTGATTTCCCGTCTGCTAAACCGTACTCTTTCAGGACACTTTCTTGATTTTCTATACCGTGCCATCTTTGAGGTGGTAGAGAAGTAAAATGTTGTGTTCCATCATAAATACTGCGTTCAAAAGCATCTAAACCATTGCAGTTACCAAAAAAGGCATCCATGCCGACAATGGCGACTTTGGCAGGTGGAACAGGTGAAGTTGATTCAACTGATTCTGTTGTAGTTCCTTGTTCTAAAATCAGATGAGAATTAGTACCACCGAAACCAAAAGCGCTAATAGCTGCCCGTTTAATTGGTGCGTTATTATTTGGCCATGCTGTAGCTGTTCTAACAATCTTGTCGGCAGAAATTGTACCTTTTTCTGAAGTTAAAGGTTCCGAAACATTCATGGTTGCTGGAATTACACCATGAGACATACTCAAAATCACTTTAGTCAAGCCAACCATGCCAGCAGCAGTTAACAAGTGGCCAGTATTTGCCTTTGCAGAACCCACCAGAGGCGCAGCTTGATTTTGACCAAAGAATGTTTCGATAGAATTGAATTCGGTTGTATCCCCTAGTAATGTGCCGGTGGCGTGACACTCTAGATAATCGATGGTTTTGGGACTAACTTTTGCCTCGTTATAGGCTCGTTCAAAAGCTAAAACTTGCCCTTTAGGATTTGGACTCAGTAAATGTTTACCTTTGCCATCATTCGATAGTCCATTACCGCAGATGGTAGCAAGAATATTATCGCCATCTCTAACGGCATCAGAATATCTTTTCAGCATCACCATCCCAACACCATCGGCGGGAATTAATCCTCTAGAGGATTTATCTAAGGGGCGGCTGATGCCGTTTTCTGCATACCCTTGAACACCAGAAAATAACATCCGCACGAATAAGGAATCTGCACAACTGATGGCTCCAGCTAACATGACATCAGCTTTGTGTGACCACAAGTAATGAGATGCTAGTTTAATCGCATAAAATGATGATGAACAAGCAGCATCCAGACATAAATTAATCTGGGATAGAGAGAGAGCTTGAGCTACGATAGATGCTGGCAAACCAGATATCATCGCATTGTACAAAGATGCTTTAGTTGCACTTGGGACAGCTAAATTAAATTCTTCATACTGCAAAAGTTCTCTGACAGCAGGATTAATAGTTTGCTGGTAAATTGGAGAGAATAATTGATTAGATAATTTTGTCGGGAATGACAAATTACCTAAAATTACGCCACATTTTGCCAGGACATTTTGATTACCCCAATAACCACTCTGTACAATTGCTTGTTTAGCGGCATACAATGACCATTTGAAAGTGTTATCTAAACCAGCAACAAATTCTGATGGTAGATTGTATTCAGATGGATTAAACTGGAAGTTGCGGATGTATCCGCCTTTGAGAGAATAAGTTTTGTCTGGTGTACCTTTAACTGGATTATGAAATATTGTCGGATCTACTCCGATTTCTTCGACGGTTGCAGAGGATGTCGAATCTTTTTGATTAACGATGTTTTGCCAGTATTCTTCAGGATTTTTAGCATCGGGGAATAGGCACGATAACGCGATGATGGCTATTTTTTCCACGATTTATATGCTCCGAGTTTGGGTATTTAGCAAGAGATAATTAAAAGGCAGGATTTACGCTGTTCCCCAAACTTTGAACGAGGCAAGTTATAGCAATCCTAAGATTAAGCTAGCTTTGATAGTTCGTAGTAAAGACTTTATTGCTTAGTACAAGATTTCTTGCGAACTCTCTGCGCTCCTTTGCGTTTCCCTTTGCGAACCTTTGCGTTTAAATTTAAACCCTCAATTCTGCACGAATTTACGTAAAGCTATACTTGTAAAATAACAATTAAAGTCCTCGCTACAAACTTTCAACTTGACCAATTACTAGCTTCTAAGCATTTTCATTGACCAAATAATGGCATGAGCGCCGAGCATTCGTGAATAGATTTTACCTTGACGGTCGTGTATGATGAAGTTTGCGATCGCACTACTTGGTGTCTTAGATAGTACTTCACAAGAAACGTAAAAAGTCTCGTTATGTGGTATCATCGCAAATTGTTCAAATTTTTCTACTTTTCCAGGTAAACAACCTTCTTCATGAAAGTGTTGTGTCCAAACCCATAAGGCGTGCATACTCAAGTCAGTGGTGTAAGGATTAACCCATTGGACAGGGAATTGTCCTTGTTGCTGTGGGGTGAGTTCTGGCCAGAGACATTCTGTAGTAATTTTTTCAGGGCTGATGTTTAAAACTCTTTTGATTTCTTGAAAAGCCGGGCCATGAAATAATGTAGCCCCACCATTTTGGTAAAAATCTTTTCCTGTAGCGGTGATGATATTATCTTCTTCGAGATTGAGAGATTCATAAGTGGGTACATTTGGGATTTCTCGCTGGAGATTGAGTTGAGCGCTAAAATGAAAATGGATTCTGCCTTCAGGGTTTTTACTCGAAATTTTGGCTTTAAGTTCGATTCGTTCGAGATTAACTTTAGAAATTTCTTCTATTTCTAAAATATGTTCCTTTGCCAATATTTCATTGAAAGTAATCCCCTTTAAAACCTTAAAATCTTGGTAATTAAACAACCGATAACCGGGATACAATTGTTCAGAAGCATTGATAATCCAAGTCATTGCACAAGTTGCTGGTAAAACAGGAGAACCAGCAATCGTATGATCGTGCAAAAATGGATTAGCCTCCAATGTCATTTGGCGACGAATACGATAGGTTCGTAGTTCTGAATCTAGCTCTGTAGCCATTGGAACTAGTGGACTACCAATAACAACTTGTGAGGTTGCATGATTGGTATTATCCATTTCTTTCACAAGCATTTGTGCCCCAACTGCAATGGGAATTATTTCGATTTTTCGCTCTTGAAAAATCTTCTTTAATTCTGCTGTCACCATCCCACTATCCCAAGCACCCCAGTTGATTGCGACAACATGACATGAGGGATAACTTTGCTTAAATATATGGGCTGATTTGTTCAGAATTTCATTTGCGATCGCATAATCAGATTGTCCAGGATTTCCGTAAAAGCCTGTTACTGAAGAAAACAAAACTAAATGCTGAAGTTGATTAGGGTTAACGCAAGCTAACAGGTTTTCTAAACCTTGAACTTTAGCAGTATAAACTTTTTCAAAATCCTCTTCTGTTTTCTTTTCAATTAACTTATCAGCTAAGTTTCCCGCGCCGTGGATGATTCCGGTAATTGGGCCAAGATGTTGTACAGCAGTAGCAAGTTTTTCTTGTAAAGCTGGCGTATCTGTGACATCGACGCTGATATATTCTGCTTTAGCTCCGGTTTTTTCAATTGCTGCTAGAGTCTTTTTAATTTCGCGGCTGGAGGTAATTTTGTTATATATTTTTTGCACATTCATGGGTGTGGGCTTCTCTCCTTGAGAAAGAAGATTTTCCATGATGCATTTTTTCAATGCGGATTCATCGGAATTTTGAGCAAAATCTGGTTCGCTTTCTAATAGTTCGGAGCGACCGAGGAGGATAAATTTACAGGGTTGCTGTTGGGCTAATCTGATAGTACACTCAGCCGTAATCCCTTTTGCACCGCCGCTCACGACAAAGACAGATGATGGACTAAGCTGGGCTGTTTGTGTCATAAATCCTCGTGAATACCTGCGTAAATTGGATTTGATGTGTAACTTATTTTTGAAACCCCACTTCCATTCCTCTCCCCCACAGGGCTACGGTGTATATGCAAGTCTGAAGTAGCTGATTAACCAGGGTTTTACCCCACCCTAACCCTCCCCTTTACAAGGGGAGGGAACTAGATTTCCTGTTTCCCCCCTTTATAAGGGGGGATTAAGGGGGGTAATTCGACTTGTGTGTACACCGAGGCTTTGATTCTTACTCCCTAACGCTAGTAGGGAAGGGGTTGGGGGTTAGGTTCGAGATAAAGTTGCACACAACATTAATCAACTTTTTAATCGGCGATAATGGTGACTCGTCCTTGTGAGCCGTAGCCAACTTCACTTATATAAAGGTTGGGGTCGTGAAGTTCGGCGATGATGTTTTGTACTGATTGTTTAGCATCAAGTCTGGGACTTAAATCGATCGCACGGGTGAAAACTTTTGACCATTCCCATCTGAGAGTTTTGGTTAATCCAAATAAACCAGCCCCGATCGCACCGAAGTTGACTTTGTACTCTAAACCGAAGGCTCCATCGAGGTGAGCAACTGTGCAGAAACAACTACGTCCATGCTTTGCGGCTTCGTTGAGGGAGGGTTTGAGGTGTTTCGCCATCAAAAATACGTGCTTGACGATCGCCTTTTCTGATTCGTTATAAGAAATACTTCCGGTGTGATTTCCTACAAACATCGGATGTAGATGGATGAAGGCCCCAATCGTTCCGCAGTGAGATGCGATCGCTTGCAATTGTTGTTGAAGATGTTCTTCACTCAAGTTTGCTAAGGTGACGCGGGTTACTCCTGTGGGTAAGGGTGCTTGTTGGGCGATAAGCGATTGGGGGAAGCTGATAACTACTACTTTCCAGCCTTTCTCGATTAGGGATTCAGTTAATTTATAAGTGGTGAGGGAACCATCATCGGTGATTAAACCGATGTGTCCCTCTGGTAACGTGAAATCCAAATAATCGGGCTGTGGTAAGCTTCTGAGTTTGACGGTATAGCGCGGGATATTATGCTCTAATTCCGGTGGCTGTTGTTGGACAAACTCAGGCTCAGACTTTTTTTTTTCACCTCCAGCCAACTGCTGTAGGTAATCAACTATTTGACCGATGGTGCGAAGATCGCCAAGTTCTTCGATATTTGGCTTGGGTAAGTTGGGGTACATTTCTTGCATCGCCCCTAAGATTTCCACCCGTTTAATCGAGTCAATCCCCAAGTCGGCTTCCATGTCCATTTCCAGTTCCAGCATTTCGACTGGATAGCCGGTCTTATCGCTGGTGATGGCTAACAGGGTTTCACCTAAGTTTGCAAATTCATCACTTGTAGCGGGTTCTGGTTCTGGGGTGAATGCGACAACTACGCTTGGTTCCGGTGCAATGACTACCTCAACTACTGGTGCAGCCTCTACTGAAATCTCGCTTGCTTGTTGTACTTCGTGAATTGCAATTTCTACAGAAACACTTCTAGAAGCGTGAGATTGCAGATACTCTACAACTTGACCGATGGTGCGTTTTTCTGACAGTTCTTCTAAATTGGGCTTGGGTAGGTTGGGGTACATTTCTTGTAGCGCCCCCAAGATTTCCACCCGTTTGATGGAGTCAATTCCTAAATCAGCTTCCATGTCCATGTCCATTTCCAGCATTTCGACTGGGTAGCCGGTCTTATCGCTGGTGATGGCTAACAGGTTTTTATCCAAGTCAACAATATCGATGGTTGCGCCAGATACAGGTGCAGCAGTTGTGGGTGCTGGTTCTGGGGTGAATGCAACAACGTCGTTGACTGGAGGTGAGCTAATTTTGACTACAACTTCAGGTTGGGGTTCTACTACTGGGACAGGTGGCTCTACTGTCTCGACAGTGGCGAAATGGGGTGTGGGAAGTAGAGACGCGATCGCTCGCGTCTCTGGGGATACAGGAGTTTCAACTACAGGCTCTACAGCAGGCGGTAGAGGTTCTTGAGTAACATTTAAGCCGTTTTTAGCTACAGGCTCAGTTACAGGCAAAGGCTGGCTTTCTACTATCTTGGTAGTAGGAGGTACTGGTGCATCACTAACAGTTGTTTCTGTTGTGAACGGAGTGAAATTGCTTATCTCTGTTAGTTGGGTTGCTCCCTCACCAGAGATGATTTGAGAATACTCTTGCTGTATGAGTTGGAAAAAGCTTTTAGTATATTCCAGTTGCTCTTGAAGATATTGCTCATGGATGCGTAGAGTTTCACCTTGTTGGGAATGAAACTGCATCATGCTACGCTCTAAGCTTTCCATGACAACTAGCTTCATTTTGGCAGTTTCGGCTGTTGATTTACTTTCACTCAACAATGAATTCTGCTGCTGCATCAGTTGGAAAAACGCTTTAGCGTATTCCATTTGATGGTTGAGATAAGTACCGTGAACTTGTAAATTCTCCGCTTGATTTTCTTGGAACTGTGTCAGGAGGTATTCTAAACTTGCTAAAAGTTGTTCGTAATTTGTAAGTTTTTCTGGTGTTGGTTGCATCTTAGATTCCTGGACTGGTTGTGACAGGGTAACAGGATTCATCTGTTGCTCTGGCTGGGTGATGATACTAGCAGTCACACCGTTCATTGCTGGGGTAAGTTTTTTATGTCCGTTAGTCTCTATCACTGCTACAGGTGGAGTTACACCGGGGCTGCTAAATAAAGGAGCCACAGTTTCAGAAGATTCGGGAGTGGGTAATGTAACTTTGTGCCCATCCTGCAAAGCTAGAGCAAAGGCATTTTTCGTTTTTTCGGATCTGTAGTTTATCCCGTTTAAACGGACATTTAATGTCTTCTTCGTCTCAATTGGGGGTATAGTTTGGGGAAGTTGGTAAGGATCGAGGTTATTCAAAGCCATACCTATCACCCGCAACTGCACAACTGCTTCTCGCAAAGAGCGATCGCTATTCTTTTGAGTGCTGGGGTTCAAAGATACGGTAATATGTGGGCGATCGCCAAGGATATCTTTGACTAAGTTGGTAAGAATTCTCCTTGGCCCAAATTCCACAAAGCAAGTACCACCCGCCGCATAGATATTTTCAATTTCCTGTTTAAACAGCACCGAGTTGGAAAGGTGCGTTTCCAGAATCTTTTGAATACCTTGGGGTTCTTTGGGATACTGCTTACTGGTAACGTTGCTGTAAACAGGGATTTTGGGACTTTGGAATTTGACAGACTTAGTAGCGATCGCAAATGATTTCTGAGCAAAGGCAATTAGCGGTGTATGGAACGCTGCGGATACAGGTAGCAATACAGCCGTATATCCTTTCTCGTGTAAAGCCTCTTTGATTCTCGCTATTTCTGCGGTAGGCCCAGCCAAGACAAATTGAGTCGGAGAATTTTGATTAGCGATCGCAACTTGCGGAAAATGCCTCAGCACTGCTTCCACTTTGCTGATATCTTCTTTGACAGCCAGCATACTTCCCGCATCATGATCTGGATCTTCAGGTGCAGCCATTGCTTGACCCCTAGCTTTCACTAAGAACAAGTAATCTTCTGTACTCAAAACCCCCGCAGCCCATAGTGCGGTTAGTTCACCAAAGCTGTGACCGGCAACGAAATCTGACTTAAATCCAGCTTGTTGCAGGATGCTGTACATCCCTGCACTCAACACCCCGATGGCTGGTTGAGCGTATTCTGTGCGTTGTAAAGCAGCAATTTGGACATTTTTTTCTGCCTCTCCAAACACAGGATGAGGGAAAACGATTTCTGACAACGGCTGCAAATTATCTTTGAGCAACAGGCTATCCATATAACCATGAAGACGGCGCATCAAAGGAAAATTCATCACCAGTTCCCGGCCCATCTCCAAGTATTGCGAACCTTGACCAGAAAATAGAGAGACAACTTTTCCGCCCAACTCCATACCAGAGGAACGGTAATAAATCCCTTGGGGATGCTCCCAAGATGCTGCTGTTCCTTTATGTTTCAGCCACTCAATGCTAGTTTGCAACAACTTGCAAGCTTCTTCCAGATTCTCTGCGACAAACCCAAATCTGGCAGCAGAGAGGGGAATTTGTTGTGATTTGCACTCATTGACTAATTGCGCGTAATGTGTTGGTGCTTCAGGCGATCGCAACTTACCTAAAATCTCTTCAGATTTGCTCAACAATTGGTCTACCGTAGGAGCAAACAACAGCACTTCACTAGCATCACTGTGTAAGCGGTAAGCGGCGTTTTGGTCAGCTTCATATTCTTCCAAAACGACGTGATAGTTAGTTCCGCCAAATCCGAAAGAACTTACACCTGCGCGTCTTGGCGCTTCCCCTTCTGGACGAATCCAAGGTCTAGTTTCAGTATTCAAATAAAAGGATGAATTTTTAATGTTGAGTTTGGGGTTCGGCTCGGTAATGTTAATTGTCGGCGGTAATACTTTGTGATGTAAAGCCAAAGCAGTTTTAATCAAACTCGCCGCACCCGCAGCCGCTTTTGTGTGTCCGATTTGCGATTTCACACTACCCAAAGCGATGTGCTGCTTTTTGTCATCATGCACATCAAAGAAGTCTTTTAAAGAACCGAATTCTGTCGGATCTCCAGCCATTGTACCTGTACCATGTGCTTCCATCAAACCAACAGTAGCGGGAGAGAAGCCGGCATCTTCATAAGCACGTTCCAAGGCTTTAACTTGACCTTCTTTGCGGGGAGCATAAATGCTCTTGTAACGCCCATCGCTGGAAGTACCAATACCTTTAATTACGGCATATATTTTATCGTTGTCCCGTTCAGCATCTTCTAGCCGTTTGAGAACAATCATCCCGATACCTTCACCCAGCATCATCCCATCAGATTTAGCATCGAAAGGTTTGACATTTTCGCTAGGAGAAACCGCCGGTGTTTTGCTGAACGAGATGTAAGCCATGATGGTGTTATCGGTATCAACGCCACCAGTTAGCATCATGTCAGAACGATGCTCAACTAGTTCGCTGATTGCCATTTTTAAAGCACCGAAGGAACTAGCACAAGCGGCATCAACTACACAATTCATCCCGCCAAAATTTAGGCGATTGGCAATTCTACCCGCGACTACATTAGCTAACATTCCAGGGAAAGCGTTCTCATCCCACTTCACGTAGGCGCTTTTGATTTTATCAACGATTTTTTGGGTATCTTCGTCAGATAAACCACTGCTTTTAAGCGCTTTTTCCCAAATTGGATATTCCAATCTGGCAGAAAGTGGCATTCCTAATTGCTTGGCCATCGCCACGCCTAAGATTACCCCAACCATCTCGCGGTTAAATTCACGTTTTTCGCCATAGCCAGCATCTTCCATCGCTTCTTTCGCAACCAATAAACTTAATAGTTGCGATACATCTGTGACTTCTAAAATGCTGGGTGGTATGCCGAATTCCATCGGGTTAAAATCTACCTCTGGAAGAAATCCACCTCTTTTACAATAGGTTTTATCTTCAGTAGTTCTAGGATTCGGATCGTAATAATCTTCGACGCTCCAGTGAGTCGAAGGAACATCAGTAATACAGTCAATTTTGTTTACTATATTTTGCCAGTATTCCCGCAAGTTTCTAGCTTGAGGCAATAGAGAAGCCATCCCAACGATGGCAATAGGATTGTGTTGTAATTGTCTGTTAATTCTGTTAATTGACACTGATTTATCTGATTTATCTGACTTCATGTTTTTTTCCTCTATAGACCTCATCACAGCCTTTTCACAATTATTGATAAGGCTCTCTAACTCCGCTAAGGCAGTATTAATTGAATAAGCAGACATAGGGCATAGTTAGTACTGTGGATTGTGTAGTTACAGTAATTTCTGTTGCCTACTAAATAATGAAAATCTCTCGTCTTGTAAGCAGCTAGCTATCCTATCTGTGCTAAATGCTTTTCTGCAAATCGACACCACACGACACATACTGCCCTGACAAAGCCTTAGATTTATAGGCGATTTTGGCACACTGCGTAGGCGTAGCCCGTCGTAGACATCGCGAAAAAATGTTATCCAACGCTAGACTCTTGATATTGTGGCAATAGGTCGATGACGTTGTTAAAACTGGTAAAATAGTCTTGGAGTGTAATAGCTGCTTGACCAGTAAATTCAATCCATTTGTAATAGTAGAGATTTGGAGCAATGGTATCCTACTGGAGCGAGGAAAACTGAGGAGTAGCTAAGGAAACAGAAACGTTTTTTTCACTCGAAACCGTTTGATTATCTAGCCTAAACACAGCAATATAGCTGGTGTTAATAAAAACGTTCTGTATCTCAATCAAGGTCATAGCTAGTTTTAACGTCCAGGATAATATATTTTATGGTATATGACCTAGTAAAGTTGACAATTTCGTTACAGAAAAGACACCGCCTTTAATCCGAGTTTATGCAAGTTGGAAAAGTAATTAAACGATCGCTAGATAATGACAACGCAGTTATTTTTAGTTATTTTTTAATTTCAAAATATTAATTAAATAACTAGTTTCTTTAACCACTTTAAAGCATTGAATTAATAAAAATACTAGCATATTTTACAAAAACTAAATCATTCCTTTAAACTTATTTTATAAATAACCATATACTCTTACTGATAGAATTTTTGAATAAATTTAGCCTAAAAGTATAATTTATAACTAAATAAATATGTGAAAAATTTTGTTACCTACGGGTTAAACATAAATATTTTCTTGGTTAAGTTAACACTACAAATCTGTTGTCTAGTAAGTAACAATTCAATGAATACATATATAAATGCAATAACTACAAGTATTGTTTCTCAAAGAAGCATCATAATTGAGTCAAAGTTTTTGGTTATTTTTTAATATAAGTCAAGTTAAGAAGCAAAGTGGTTATTTATAAAGCAAATATTAATTTTAAGTATGTTGCTAGATAAACATAATATGAGTTAAATGAATTTTTAGTAAACAGTAAACTTAAACAAAGCTCAGGTTTTGCATCTCATCTACCACTGACCTGTGCAATCAATTACAAAGCTAATAGTTTAAGTAAGGGCAATTCATCAATTACCCCTGCTACAAATCGCTATAAGAATGTCTTATATTACACAACCTCGATAATAATAATCTGTTAGTAATATCAAATCTGCTTAATAACGAACTATTTGTACGTATTCAATTGCTAGACAATAGATTAGCGATTGGTACATTTTTTTCAGCACCTTATCTGATTGTGATGAAATCTTTTAGTGAGAGAATCAGGACTTATGCAAATTCAATTAGTTGACAATAATCAACTTTTAGTCCATACTTGATAACAAGTTTATCCAGGTTTTGATCTCATTTTTATTAGCGCTTCGTTGTTATTGAGAGTTAAGTTTGCTGGCTAGCGCTATTGTATTTTACGCTACGGGATTAGATGACAAATTAGGATATAACTTAGGAAGCTTTGAAGTAACACGCCATTAATTTTCACGCCACAATACTAAGTTTGGGCGGTAAAAGCGTACAACAATTCATATAAAACCAATTTAGAGCCATCCACGGAATTTAAAGTATAAATCCTAGAGGAAAAGCCCTCTTGGTAATTTGCGGATGAGTCTATTTTAATCGACTAAATATAACCAGGATATTCTCTAAAAAAGCAGAATTGGAATGAAAATATGGCAGTAAATAAAGAAAGTCGATTATTCAGAAAACCCGTAGGCCGATCGCAAGTAATTTTAGCAGCTTCTCTCACTTTAGCGGCTGGATTAATCGCTTTCTATAGTTTGACACCTTATTGGTCTAAACCCAAAGTTGTGACAGCCCCAGCAAATCCTCCCAAAGCTGCCACGCCTGTGAAAGTTGCTGTGACAGCCTTGGGACGTTTAGAGCCAGAAGGCGAAGTTACTACTTTGACTGCTCCCACTTCTAATAATGGGGTGCGAGTAGATAGACTGTTGGTGAAAGAAGGAGATGCGGTTAAAGCAGGGCAATTACTGGCATATCTAGAAAACTATGGTCGTTCTAGAACCGCGTTGCAACAGGCTTTAGACAAACTCCAAGTTGCCAAAGCTAAACTAGCGCAGGTGAAATCGGGAGCTAAAACCGGAGATGTCGATGCTCAAAAGGCTGCGATCGCTCGTTTAGAGCCACAATATAAAGGAGACGTTGCGACACAACAGGCGACAATTGACCGCATCCAAGCGGAAGTAGACAACGCTCAAGCCGAGAATAATCGCTATCAGCAATTATATAGACAAGGTGCGATCGCGGCTTCTGTAGCAGATACCAAAGCTTTGCAACTAAAGACTACACAACAGCAGCTAACGGAAGCTCAAGCCACCCTCAAGCGAACTCAAGACACATTCCAAGAACAACGCAAGCAAGCAGAAGCACAACTCAAAAGTATTAGTGAAGTGCGTAGCGTAGATGTTCAAGTTGCACAAACCGAAGTCAATAGTGCCACAACTTCTGTTCAACAAGCAAAAGCCGACTTGGATTTAAGTTACATCAAATCTCCCATAAATGGCAAAATTTTGAAAATTCACGCCAAAACCGGAGAAGTAATTAGCACCAGCAGAGGATTTGCTGAGATAGGTAAGACATCTCAAATGTATGTGATTGCAGAGGTGTATCAAACCGATGTTCAAAAAGTACGTGTAGGACAAAAAGCCACCATTACCAGCACTGCATTTCCTGGAACAATAAAAGGAACTGTAAAAGAAATTGGTTGGCAAGTCGACAAACAAAGTATCTTTAGCCTCAACCCTGGTTCAGATACAGACCGCAGAATAGTGGAAGTGAAAATCTCCATTGATAATCCCGCCGACAGTGAAAAGGTCGCTCGTTTCACTAACTTACAAGTCGATGTCGCCATTCATATTTAGTCATAAGGCATAGGTCATTCACAAATGACAAATGACCAATGACAAATGACAAATGACAAATAATAAATAAATCCATGATTTTAAAAATTCCTTTAGCATGGCTACAGCTAGCCCAACAAAAAGTTCGTTTATTAGTAGCTGTAGCCGGGATTGGCTTTATTGTGCTGCTAATGTTTGTGCAACTTGGTTTTCAAGATGCCCTCTATTCTAGTGCAACCGCAGTCCATCAGAATCTCAAGGGAGATTTATTTTTAGTTAGTTCGCAATATAAATCTTTGACCTCAAATCAAAGCTTTTCGCGGACTCGTTTATACCAATCTTTGGGGTTTGATGGCGTAGAGTCAGTTAGCCCGATGTATTTGCAATTTGCCAAACTAAAAAATCCGGCTACTAGTGAGAAATATTCAATATATGTTATTGGTTTCGATCCAGGTAGACCGGTGATGAATCTCCCAGAAGTAGAGAAAAATTTAGATAAACTCAAAATTCCCGATGTCGTGCTTTTTGATCGGGGTTCTCGCCCAGAGTTTGGCCCAATAGCTGAAAAATTTAATGCCGGAGATACTACACAAACAGTTGAAATATTTCCCTTCAATTCATTAATTGGCTATAAAGTGAGAATAGGCGGGTTATTCACATTAGGGCCTTCCTTTGGGGTAGATGGAAATTTACTTGTTAGTGACTCCACTTTCTTGAGGATAAATCCTAATACTCGTCCAGCAGATATGATAGATATTGGCTTGATTTCCCTCAAACCTGGTACTAATGCAGAAACAGTACTGAAAAATTTACAAGCAAGTTTGCCTAATGATGTCCAAGTTTTTACCCGCCAAGGCTTCATTGATTTTGAAAAAAACTATTGGGCTGTCAGAACACCCATTGGTTTTATTCTTAACTTGATGTTGACAATGGCTGCGGTGGTTGGTGTGGTTATTGTTTATCAAATTCTTTACAGCAATATTGCTACACAATTCGTTGCTTACGCCACTTTAAAAGCCATAGGTTATGCCAACAGCTATTTATTAAATGTGGTATTTCAGCAAGCCTTGATTTTGGCAATCTTAGGTTATATCCCAGGATTTATTACTTCTGTCTTGTTATATAGTTTTGCAGCAGAAGCAACTAAACTACCAATAGTTATGACCACTAATAATGCAGCGCTCGTCTTAACTTCAACAGTCTTAATGTGTATAACATCAGGAGCGCTTGCTATCAATAAACTTCGCTCCGCAGATCCGGGAGATATTTTCTAGCTACTTGGTAGCAAAATAATTAAATTTTTTGCCATGATATAAACTGATATCTAAATATTAGTGCAGCATCTCCACAAAGAAATTCTTCTTATACAAAGTTTAGATTTTAGATTCAGAGTATTTACCAATATTTAAATTTGGTATTACTTAAAGTCTTTTATCTAACAAATCAAATTCACCTATTTAACAACAATTTCGATTTTATGAACCTCAAAGACAAAACTCTCCTAATTACTGGAATTAATGAATTTGTCGGTTTGCGTACAGCCGAGTTAGCCATAGTGCAAGGGATGAAGGTTCGTGGACTACAAAGTTCTACAGAACAGAACAAACAATTACAGAATTTAGGTGTAGAGGTAATTATTGGTAGTATCACTGATTCTACTATTGCTCAAAAGGCTTGTCAGGGAGTAGATATCGTTTTACATACAGAGCAAATTGCTGAAGAAGCTGGTGCAATTAAGCATTTTCGTGATGTGAATGTTGGCGGTACTGTCAATATGGCTAAAGCTGCTAAACAAGCTGGTGTCAAAACATTTGTGCATTTATCTAGTGTGATGGTTTACGGTTTTAACTATCCTGATGGTGTTACAGAATCCGGCCCACTCTCTGGCGAAAATAATCCCTACTGTCAAACGAAAATCGAAGCCGAAACAGCACTTCTAGAACTGAATAATCCGTCAGATTTTGGCATCATCATTATTCGAGCCGGAGATGTTTATGGCCCTGGAAGTATTCCCTGGATAGTCAGACCAATTCTGATGATGCGCCAAAAATTATTTGCTTGCGCTAATGATGCTAAAGGAGTAATTAATCATGTATATATAGATAACCTGATTGATGGCATCTTTTTAGCGATGGAAAAAGAAATCTACGGTGAAATATTTAATATCACTGATGGACAAGAAACTTCCTGGAAAGAGTATTTTATGCGTTTAGCAGCAATGGAAGATTTACAAGCACCCCTTTCATTATCGAAAGATGAAATCAAATTGTTTCTAAAGCTACGCGTTCAAGGACAAAAACTGTTTCGGAAAAAAGTTGATATTTTACCAGAGTCTATAGATTTTATGACTCGTCCTTACGCTTGTTCCATTGCTAAAGCCCAAAATCTGTTAAATTACAAACCAACAATTGACCTAGAATTAGGAATGCAGCAAACACATGAATGGCTGCAAAAAACAGATATTCAAAGCTTGGTGAAATAGTTCACAGATTTTTGAGAATTCAGGAGTCAGGAATCAGAATGGGCTAAACGCCCCGCTATCGCTAACAGAGTAATTGCAAAATGAAGAAGCTAGAAGGCACTTGATTTACTTGAAATGATTCAGCTTGGTATCAAAGTATCCTTAATCTTGACTCCTGAATTCTGAATTCTTACGTTGCGTCTACCTAACTACGATTAAGCAGAAAATAATTCACAGATTTTCCGAATACTTGTTTTCTATGAGTCGCAATCAGCCACGATTGAGCATCGGATTACCTGTATACAATGGTGAAAAATTTCTCAAAGAAGCCATAGATTCACTCTTGGCTCAGACCTTTGAAGATTTTGAACTTATTATTTCAGATAACGCATCGACAGATAAAACTGAGGAAATTTGTAGAGCTTATGCCGAGCAAGACCAACGTATTTGTTACTACCGCAATGACACGAATATCGGTTGTGCTGGTAACTTTAATCGCGTCTTGAAACTGTCTTCGGGTGAGTATTTTAAATGGGCAGCTCATGACGATCTACATTCTCCAGATTTTATCAAGAAGTGTGTTGAAGTGCTTGACCAAGATCCTACTATAATCTTGTGTCACTCCCAGGCATATTTCATTGATGAACAGGGGAATTTTATCCAAAATTACGATATCAAAGTCAAGGCAGATGCACTAAAACCACAGGAGCGTTTTCACGAATTGCTGACCAAGCATTTATGCAACCAATGTTACGGGGTAATTCGCGCTAGTGCTTTGAAAAAGATACCACCTATGGGTGGCTATGGTAATGCAGATGGAATTCTTTTGTTAAGACTTGGTATTCTTGGTAGGTTTTATGAAATCCCTGAATACCTGTTTTTCTTCAGAAGTCATCCGCAACAATCAATGAGTATGTTCTTTCCGAATTATTTGTTATTAACAAATACAAACCAAAAATCATTCTTGAGTATGCTCCCCGATTTTTATGCATATACAGTGTGGTTTGATTCAGCAAAGAAAGGACAAATTTTATTCCCACATTGGAGAATAATCTGGGAGTATATACTCTCTATATGGCGTAGTCCCCTGAGTTTGAATGAACGGCTATGTTGTCATAGAAGTTTACACCAGCAGTTAAAAGGAACAGAATATCTTTTACTGAAAGATTTGCTAATAGTGCTGCCAAGACTTTGGAAAGGTTGGCGAAAAGCATCAATAGACCTCTTGCAAAAATCCTTGAATCACCCCTTCCCAACCCTCCCCTTGTAAAGAGGAGGGGGCAAGATTTCAAGTTTCCCCCCAATAGATCGGGGAGCCACTGCGTTGCGGAGGTTCGCTCCGTTGTAGCAAGTGGCGTGGGATAAAGGGAGGTCTATTCGACTTATGCAAGAGGTCTAATAAAAAAACAACAAACCACACTTTTAACGAATCAAAATTACCTATTCTGGTTACAAAATTATGCTGAAACTATCTCAACTATCTCATGTTTTCCTTGCTACTTTAGTGAGCATCAGCTTTGCTAAAACAGTGAACGCAGAGCCAACTGCAACACTTAATGTTGTAGTAAATGGAATACATCACAAAAAAGGTGAGATTTGCTTTCGAGTTTATGCAAATGAAAAAGGATTTCCAATGAATAGTACTAGTGAAGCTCAAAGTGGCTGCGCTAAAATTACTGGCACTTCTGTAAAAAAAGAATTCTTCGGTTTGAAGCCTGGAACTTATGCTGTCGCTGTAGTTGACGATCAAAATGGCGATCGCAAACTCAATAAAGACTTTTTCGGAATTCCTAAAGAAGGTTTTGGAATTTCTAAAAATCCAACTGTGTCCATACAAACAGGTACACCAAAGTTTCGTGATGCCAGTTTTGTTGTCAACAAAAATACAACAGTTAACATCATCATGAAATATTCGCTGGATTCGTAAAGGGAATGGGGAGTAGGGAGACAAGGGGACAAGGGGACAAGGGGACAAGGGGGACAAGGGGGAATTTTTGAACAACTCTCTCCCTTGTCTCCCCCCTCTTCCTTGTCTACCTTATCTCTTCTCAATGCCCCATGCCCAATCCCTCATTCTGTCGGAGATTAAAAATTTAATGGAAGATTTGGCAATATTTCTGTCTAAGTCTTTGATGGGTTGGCTGGTTATTCAGGTGTGTTTTACGCTTGTCTTTATATGGTATCTGCGCTCGTCTAAAAAAAACTTATTGCCAGACGATCAGCTACCGAAAACAGCAGTAATTCTTTGCTTACGCGGAGCCGATCCGTTTTTGCCGAGATGTTTGCGATCGCTCCTAAATCAAAACTATCCACAGTATGATTTAAAATTAATCGTTGATAGTCACGAAGATCCTGCTTGGAAAATTGCTAGTGAAACCATCACAGAGCAAGAAGCAACCAACGTTCAAATCAGCCCTTTGAGAATAGTACGTAACAGTTGTAGTCTCAAATGCAGTTCTTTAATCCAAGCTGTCCGAGAGTTGGACGACTCCTACAAGGTGGTTGCTTTAGTCGATGCTGATACTATAGTTCATCTCAATTGGCTCAGAGAATTAGTCAGTCCTCTAAGCGATGCGAAAGTAGGCGCAACAACCGGCAATCGGTGGTACGTACCAACAGGCAGGTATTGGGGTTCTTTAGTGCGGTACGTCGGCAATGTCTCTACAGTAGTGCAAATGTTTATCTTCCAGATTCCTTGGGGTGGAACTTTGGCTGTGAAAACAGAAGTGCTTCGCCAAACAGAACTGCTAGATAAGTGGGGACAAGCTTTAGGCGAAGATTTTATGATGCACGACATCCTGAAAAAACATGGTTTTCAGGTAAAGTTTGTACCTTCGCTGCTAATAGTCAATCGTGAAGAGACTGATTTATTCAACTTAATAGACTATCTCAAGCGCCTCATCCTTTTTTCTCGACTGTATCATCCCCGTTGGTTGGCTCTTGTGAGTGAAGCTGTTTCTAGCATTTTGTTTCCCACTCTACTGTTCGTGTTAGTTATAGAGTCGTTGTTAGAGGCAAAATGGGAAGCTGCGGCTCTGTTGTTAGTCTGCTATGGAGTTTACACTGTCGGATTACTCTTGATAATGCTGGTGTTGGAATTAGAGATACAGCGAGTAGTTCGCTCTAATGACCAGGCGATCGCCAAATTATCAGCTGCTACAATCATTAAAATGTTGATTGGGATTCCGTTGACACAGTGGGTTTATGGGTTAGCGATGCTATCATCTCTGTGGACATCAACAGTCACCTGGCGCGGTGTCAGCTATCGCGTGCAAGGGCCTTGGAATGTCCGCTTAGTGGAATATCGCCCTTATCAATGGTTGGATCAACCGATTAATAGCAAGGTTTCTCTTTGAATTAAATCGCTAAATATCAACTAGGGCATGAAAGTTATTACACTAAACATTCCCTAGTCTTCAAATTATATTATCTTATATTTAGTAGAACTATATTAGCTATAACCTTGTAAACATATACGTTTTTACTTGTTGATTACCAAAACGTATTTACAATTTTTACAAGGGTTTAGACAAATATATTAAGGGGAATTTTGACTTAGCCTTTTGGATGTTTTGATAGTTTCTAACCCAGGTTTATATACGTGTTTGCAATTGAGTCTACTTAATCTCCAACCTTTTCCATACCTTTCTCTAACTCTCTCCTAAAAAGCTACGGTGTACACACATCTTGGTAATGAAGCCCAAACCCTGAATTTACCCCCCATAATCCCCCCTTATAAAGGGGGGAGACCGGAAATTTATCTAGTTCCCTCCCCTTTATAAGGGGAGGGTTAGGGTGGGGTAAAACCCCTGTGTATACCGTAGCCTAAGAAAATAGGAAAGCGGAAAACCTTTGTTGCTGTCAGGGGAGTGCCTCAAAGCATCTCTTCTAAAAAGAGAGAGATCGGACTCTATTGCACACAAACTAGAAGCACTATAAACATCTACTTCAAAATCTAAAATTTCAGCTATTTAACAATGCGTAAATCCTTAGTCTAGTTGTATTAGTGGGAATTTCTGAGCCAAATAATCAGGATGTTCATAAAACATTTGCTGCGTAAATCCTAAGTTAAAAACCAGCAATTTTCTGAAATATTCCCTTTTATTATGACTAAGCAAAAACTTCGCATTGCACTGTTTACAGGGTTGTATGCTCCTTTTTTGACTGGTGTTTCCGTTGCAGTACACCAACGAGTTCGTTGGTTGCTAGAGCAGGGACATGAGGTTTTTCTAATCCATCCGCAAATCAACGATCGCTACCCCAAAAATGTTGGCGATCGCCCCATGCTAGGTTTAGAGGAAATTCAATCTTTTCCTAATTTTTCTGCTTACGCATTCCCTACAGAACCGCTGCTATTTTATAAGTCTCTTCCTCAACCGTTGAACTATCGACATTGGAGCGATACCAAGTTGCTAGAGAAATTCAAACCCGATATTATCGTGGTTGAAGAAGCAGCCCAAATGAGAGGTTTATACTCATTTTTCTTACAAGGTTATGGTCGCCCAATCGGCACTCAATACGCAAAACGAACAGGCACGCCAATAATATCACTCTTCCATACAGATATTGTTGCGTATATCAAATATTACTTTGGAGACCGATTCTTCAATTTGGTTCGTCCCATCGTTCCCGTTTTAGTTAAGCAGTTTAGTGAGTCTTATGACTTCAATTACTTCTCTTCTAAAGAACAATTGACTAAATACGAAGAACTGAAATGCCAACGCGCTGAATACGTCGCTTATCAAGGTATCGATTGCGAAAAATTTCACCCGCGAAACATTTGTTACAACCCAATTCCTAACGATAACCGACCAACTTTGTTGTTTGTTGGACGCATTACACCCGAAAAGAATGTCAATCAATTGCTTGATATATTTCCAGTCATAGCTGCTAAAATTCCTGATGTCCATCTGGTAATTGTTGGTAGTGGCCCGCTAGATGAAGAGATCCGCGAGCGTGCTAAAAAGTTTGGATCGGGTATTACTGTATGGGGTGAGTCTCACGGTACAGAACTTCTAGGTTGGTTTGCTAGAGCAGATGTTTTTGTCAACCCCTCCGTCACCGAGAACTTCTGCACTACAAATAACGAAGCATTAGCGTCTGGAACCCCTCTGGTTGCTGTTTTTGCACCTTCAACTTCAGAACAGGTATTTCCTGGTCGGAATGGCTTCCTTGCCCAACCTAACAACCCTACAGACTTCGCCCAAAAGGTAATTGCGATTCTAGAAAATCCCGGTTTGAAAGCAGATATGACTAGACACGCTCGCCCCTCTATACTCGAATTTGATTGGTCAGCGTGTATGCAGAAATTTGAACATAAACTTTACCAAATCGTTGAAGGAGCGCAGAAGGTGGAGGTAGGTACAACCAGTGTAAGACTACAGCAATAAGAAATATGGCGATCGCTAGTATTTACATTATTAGCGATCGCTAATTAGTGACTTTGACTAAGGCTCTTGGTCTAATGATGCGTAGGCATAGCCCGTCGTAGACATCGCATTAAAATGAGACCAGAGTTCAATTAAGTTGTGCGATAAAACTTACAATTTGGTCAAGCTAGTTTTAGCACCATGCCACCTATGTAAAATAGGCATAGTAAACAATCCCCACGCCAAACCCGTAATCAACCCAAAAGGCGTAACCAGATAGTTATTAAAATTCCACAAACCAAAAATCTGTGCTGCTAATTCCAAAGGATAAGCCATCATTAGCACACTTGCGATCGCCACACCACTCCAGCCATATTGATTTAACCAGTAAAATCCCTTACCACCAGTTACGCCGTACAGCAGACGAGTAATCAGCAAACCCGTGACAGTGCCGTAGCAGCGCATACACACAGCCATAATAAACGGTGGTGCTAAATCTAACCCCATCTCTGGTTGCGGACAGACATGATTACCCATGAAATAAATGATGTCCGCAATTCCAGGAAGCAAAGACACTCCAGACGCAGCCAAAAAGGGAGCAATCGGCGGGCCAAAAACCATCCCTACTAGCATAATGTCAGCAATCAAACTGACCCAATTGAGATTTTTGGAAGATTGTAATTGCATAGAGGGAACAATTCTTTGCATAAAATATCCTTTTTTGTTTTATCTTTGCGTGCTTTTTAATATACTGCAAGGAAATTATTGCCAATTATCATCACCATTGTTACCAATATATTGACAATTTGAGATCGCTACATAACAGATTTTCGCCTCATGGCATTTTATGATTCCAGATATCACAAGCAAACTCAAACATTTTTATCCTCAACCTACCTATCAAAATTAATTAAGCAAATATGCACATAATAGAACTCACCTCTTTAAAATCTGGGGAAACTGCCATCATCTGTGGGCTTTCAGGAGAGACTGGCTTACAACAACGCTTGCTATCACTGGGCTTTCGCACTGGCAGGCAAGTGCTAATTCTTCGGAAAGCCTGGTTGAACGGCCCATTACACGTCCGCGTTGGGACAACAGAAGTTATGGTGCGTCGTCGGGATGCTAAAGCAATTCAATTAACAAAAGATACTTGCAAGACACCAAAATGACCCATTGTAACAGTTCTAACCCATCCTCCAAGAACACAACTGCCGGAATCAAACAAATTGCGGTTTTGGGAATGCCTAACACAGGTAAATCCACCTTTTTTAACCGCTTTACAGGCGCTAATGCGAGTGTCGGTAACTGGCCTGGTATTACAGTTGACCTAATGATGGCAAAAATCAAAATTGATAATCAAGAGGTACAGGTTGTAGACTTGCCAGGGATTTACGATTTACGCGGTTTTTCAGAAGATGAGGCAGTGGTGCGCCGATTTTTTGAAACTACCCCAATACATTTGGTAATAATAATTCTTAATGCAACGCAAATCGATCGCCAAATTAGCCTAGCTTTACAAGTGAAACATTTGCAATTATCAGCTGTACTACTGCTGAACATGGCAGATGAAGCACCGAAGTTTGGGGTAAGTATCGACCACGATAAAGCATCCGAGTATCTGGGAATGTCAGTAGTGCCTATTAGTGCCAAGTATGGACAAGGTTACAATCAGGCATACAAAATAATTCAGGAAGAACTAGCTAAAGGGAACGAGCCATTTTCTGTGGGTAAGGTGGAAGATAATTTTGCACCAGAACACCAGATAGCATCAGAAATGGAAACCCTGTTACAAAATGCAGTTTACACTTCGACAGAAGTAAAAAAAAACTTAACATCTCGCTTAGATAAAATTCTCTTGCATCCAGTATTGGGGTTGCCGATATTTTTTGGGGCAATGTATTTGATCTTCCAGTTTATCTATATGCTGGGAACACCGTTACAAGGTTATTTGGGTAATGCTCTGACTTGGTTTAAGGATAATGCTTTAGAGCCTATACTAGCAGGTTTTTCCTACCAGGGAGTATGGGGAAAATTTTTCCATGATTTCCTTATAAATGGTATCTACGAAGGGATAGGAACAGTAGCGACATTTCTCCCGGTGATTTTCTTGTTCTTCATCTGTATGGCGATATTAGAAGATAGCGGCTACCTATCGCGTTCTGCATATTTGATGGATGCGTTGATGGAGAGACTAGGTTTGGATGGTCGGTCGTTTGTAATGTCACTGATGGGATTTGGCTGTAACGTGCCAGCAATTATGGGGTTACGGGTGATGCGTTCCCCAAGTTTGCGACTGTTGTCAATGCTTGTAATTCCTTTTTCCCTGTGTTCAGCACGATTGAATGTATTTATCTTTATGACGACTGCGATATTTACTCCCCAGCAAGGGACTAAAGTCTTATTTAGCTTGTATCTGTTTAGCTTTGCAGCTGCAATTTTAACCGCAGCTTTGTTTCAAAGTAAATATCCAAATAAAGAACCATTTTTATTAGAACTACCGCCTTACCGCTTCCCGACGTTCAAGCACATGATTATGCGAGCTTGGCGGGAAGTTATCCACTTCATGGTTTGGTCGCGCCAGTTTATTATCTTTGGTGTGGTGGTGATTTGGTTTTGCAATAACTTTCCTACCAATGTGCCACCTGCAAGTCCTCAGACTATTTCTGGAATGATTGGTCAATTTACACAGCCAATATTACAACCGTTGGGTATTAATCCACAATTAGCAGTGGCTCTGATTTTTGGCTTTATTGCTAAAGAAATTGTTTTAGGGGGTTTGGCGGTAATTTACAGTACGCAAAATGATGCTGGGTTGGCGAAGGCTATTTCTCAACAGATAGACTGGGTTCAGGCTTACAGTTTTATGCTGTTTACCCTGCTTTATGTCCCTTGTATATCAACCATTACAGTAATTAAAATTGAGTCTAGGAGTGTTAAATTTGCTTGTATCTCAGTAGTATGGTCAGTGGGTTTAGCTTGGATAACAAGTTTTATTTTCTACCAAAGTGCGCGAGCTTTAGGATTTTAATTAGGTTAAGTATTTAGTTGAATAAAGTTTTCCCAGAAAACATATTACTCGTAATTTAGAACGCGAACGCTTGAATCAAAGTATTAGCTACTGTTTGCTTGAAAAGCAATATCATACTCTAAAGCTTCGATATATAGCACAAAAATAATCTTCAACTATATTTTTGACTATTTTCCCAAATCATTCTGACTAACTCTGATACTTGTTCAGGAGTTTTTAAAGGACGTTCAGGAGGATTAACAGAAGGAAATACTTCTTTGATTTCCTTTAACCCAGTATTTATGGCATTATGAATATTTGAACTTTTCTGATTTACTTGAGAAGCAATGTTACTGTAAAATTCTGAAGCACAGATAACAAAACCTCTTGAATCCTGATACTCGATACGTTCAGAAATCTTACCTTTTACAATCCCAGATTTATATTCTACTTCTAGCACCTTTAACATTTCGTGAATCACTTGTAATACAAATTTAGGAGACTGAAGATTTCCTTTTGGTAATGCTTGCAATGCTTTATTAATTCCCATGATAGAATCGTCATAATTAGTTTTCACTTGTGGAGATGCAGGTTGATATTTTGCTATATCGTAAAGCTTTTCCAAACTTTCCTTAAATTGTGGGACACCATTTGACTTAAGTGGTTCTTCCACTTCGTGGTAAAGTTCGTTTACCGGATGCCCCAAATGTGATTCTGCTTGGTCAGGTGTTCCTTGGTCAAGTAACTCTTTTCCTACTATTAGATGTCCTCGCATCAAGCCTAATGCCCTCATATACGAAACATTTTGCTCTACTAGTGGAATTTCTTGTAGCTTTTGTGGAGCGCTACTAATGGAATCAGAACTACAGCTATTAATAAATATTAAAACAGTAGTCAAAATTGAAATGATTATAATATGCAAATATGACATATTTTAAATTGATATTTTCTTATTATTTGACTAGGTTCGGCATTGATAAAACTTATCATGTTCAACATTAAAAAATGGATCTTTATTGCTTTCATGAGTAATAAAATAACTAGTAAAAATTCCTAGTGTCTTAAGATCTCTTTCAAGTTCAAGCAATTGAATATTATTGTCTTCATTGCGAAATTGATTTTTTTCGGAATATTCATTTGCTTTTTCTCTATATTTTTTGAGAAAAGGTTTATTTTTGAAATCAAGCTCATTGACAGCAGCAAAACTAAGCGCTGTGTCAAATGCTGTCACTGCTTTTGAATATTCACCTTTCAAGTAAAGTACAAAACTTTTATTTCTCCAAGCATAATAAAAGTTTGAAGCAATATCTTGAGGTGTTATTTCATTATATAATTCGATTGCTTTCTTAAGATAATTGCTTCTGTTTGTAATATCTTCTATCGCAAGATTAGCATAAGTTGATGCCAAATGATATTTAATTTTATATGATTCTTTTTTACCTATATTTCCTATTGCTTTATCTACATCTAAAGCTTCTATAAAAAGTTCTTTAGCAAGTATCATATTCTGCTGAGATAATCTTGCAATTGCCTTCGTTAATAAAACATCTTTGTAAAATTCAGAATTGGTTTTAGGGATTTTGTTAAGAAGGATAATTGCTCTCTGATATTCTCTATCTCTATTGATTAAAAAATGACTTAGTTCAAATAAAATCGAAAAGTCTTCTTCAAGAATATTGTCTTTTTTGCTATATAACTCTAATGCTCTACTATATCGTTCTTCTGTAGGCTGACACTTTGGATTTTGACTTAACACAATATCTTTGAAATCTTGGACGAAATCTTTATAAAATGCAGCCTGTACATCTACTGTATCCTGCTTATAAGCTATGTCAAAATTATTTTTTATTTCATTAAAAACCTCTTGTTTTTGAGCTGAATCCCAATCAGGATTCCATGTTACAAGAGATGCTTTAGCAGCACGCTTTAGTATATTAGTATTGTTTGGTTCTTTGTTAAGCGCTTCTTTACAAGATTTCAAAACCCGCTTTACTTGTTCTGGTTCTTTTCTCGGATCTGTTAACTTTTCATTACATTGAGATGAATCAATATAAAATGAAACTTTTGATAAAATTCCTATCCCGAATAAAACAAAAAAAGTGATTAATACAACAAAAAAGCCACCGTTAATATGAAGAACAAAGTCCCGACCAATCTGCAAAAGATTTTTATTAGATTGTCCTCTTTGTTGTGTGTTATTTCTTTGTGGAAGTTTTTTTTGTGACATAATTGAGAGTATCTGAGTTTTGCAAATCTACTTAACAAATAAAAAAGAAGGTATAGTTCACACTTTGAAAATAAAAATATTTTTGCAAAAACTATTTAGGGAAGCGAAGGAATTATTGATCTTTCAAAGAACTTCTTATTGATTTACTTTAAGTGAGATATACTAATCACTGCAAAATTGAATTCTAAATTATTAAAAGCATTATTTTGTAATCACTTTAATTAAAATAACAATATAATAATTATTGATAAACCTTGCTTTGCAAGGTTTATCAATAATTGGGTTTAGATTAGCATAGGAGACTCCGTAGAGCCGATATACTTAACAGGATTCAGTGTTAGGGGGAAGATTGTTGCTGCTGATCTGTTTGAGGATTCTGCCCATTATTGTTTATTCCAAGAGTCGATGCCCAAGCTAATCCTCCGAGAGCGAGAACACCAAACAATAAAAATGAAATAAAAATATAGTTTGTATTCTGATAGTCTCTCCCTACTTGTGTTACATTTCCACCAGCATTATTAGCGGTTTGAGTGACTTCATTTTGATCGGTTTTACTAGGCTGTTGGTTCATAGCTTTATTCTAAGGTTTTTAAGTTTACTCATACAGGATATCTATTGTTTACTACAGTTTCTAAAACTGCTACCCTCTCCTCATAAGTCAAGTACCTGCCAATTTCATCTCACATCATTAGAACAATTTAAATAATCAGGCAAAGCATCAATCATTACCTGGGTTTTATTCGTACAATTATGTTTGAGATCAACTATAAGACACTTATGCAGTTCTTTTGGAATCCTGATGCATAAATTAGGTGAAAGCATACTGTACTCACCTTTAAATAACTTTTTTATAAAAAGAATTCATAATTGAGAATGCTCTACCCATAATTGGATGGAGTTTTAATAAGGAAGAGTGTTTAAAGGTTTTACCTAAAAGGGCAAGGTATTAAACCAATATTTGCCTGTCACTTGCACAGAATTTATTTTGGATTTTGACTCTTGACTCCTAAATTCTTCTTTATTGAAAGATTTTCTCTATAGTAGCGTAATTGTTTACAGACAAAGTATTTTGCTTGACGAATTTTTAATAATTTTTATGAAAAAATATTTACTTGAAACTGACTCAACCCAACCCACTATTTTATACCTAGAAAACCACAAAATTGTAGGGTAGCAAAAGCCACCCTAGTCATTTACTTCTGTGTGGTGTCTGGAGCAGTTCGTTTTCTTAACGTACCTTATTTACATAAGGACTTGTTAATTTATCCAACTGCTGAATCAACAGACTCAAGAATAATCCTACATCTGTCACCACACCCACTGATTCTACAGAACCGCGATCGCTTAACTTAGTCACTACAGCTGGATTAATATCGACACATACCATTTTCACTCCTGCCGGAGTCATATTACCCACGCCAATGGAGTGCAGCATCGATGACAGCATTAAAATCATCTCTGCACCTTCTAGGTGTTTGGCATATTGCTCTTGTGCTTGAATCAAATCCATTACGGTATCAGGCAAAGGCCCGTCATCCCGAATGGAACCCGCAAGCACAAAAGGTATATTATTGTGGACGCACTCATACATCACGCCACTTTTAATTGCTCCCGCCTCCACAGCTTTGGGAATGCTGCCATAACGACGGATACTATTAATTACCTTGAGGTGATGGCGGTGTCCTCCATGTACGGCGACACCCCGCTTCATGTCTACACCCAAGGAAGTGCCCATGATATTTTGCTCGATGTCGTGAACTGCGATCGCATTACCACCCAGCAGTGCTTGTACATATCCTTCCCGAATTAGTTGCGCCAGGTGTTCGCCGCCACCAGTGTGAATCACCACAGGCCCAGCCGTGACAACTACTTTACCACCAGCATCGCGGATTTTACGTAATTCCCAAGCCACTTGCTCAACGACTAATTCCACGCGCCGTTCGCTGGAAACTCCTGCCGACATAAAGCTGAATTCTTGAGTGCTGCGGAGTTCCCGCGATTCAGTTTTGCGGATGGTGCGGATACCTAAAACATCTACAATTACCTGTTCGCCAACTTTTAAATCGCGGAGGATTTTACACCGAGCTACAAAGCCATTGGCAGTTTGGGTAATGGCGATCGCACCATCCATCCGTTGATTTTCTACCTTCACCCACTGACCATTAATTCGCACTTCCGTGGGATAAATTGTACTGACGTAGAAATCATCAGGCGCAACGCCATCTTGAATTACCGGCTCTAGTTTTGCATCTCGCTCATCATGGGGTAAATCTACAGCACCCAAATCAATCAATCGGGAGATGATTTCTTCCATCACCTCATGGGATGGTGCTGATACTCTCACCTCGGCGGCTGAAGTACTTTGGCGCTGTTCTCCCAAATTGAAATTCAGGACTTTGAAACTTCCCCCGGCATCTATAATCAAATCCAAAGCGCGGTTAATTAAGCCAGCATCTAGCAAGTGTCCTTCCATGCGAATGACACGGCTTTCTACCGAGACAGTGGCATGAAGTTCATCTCTAACTGGTTCTGTAACCCGCAGAGTTAAGCATTTAGCCGCACCACCGGCTTTGAGAAATTCGGTAAGTGGCGTTTCCAGCACTTGGAAACCTGCATCTTGAAGGCGGGTTTTCAAAGCATCACTCGTCTTGTTCATGATAACGATGCTATCCACATTCACCGCATTACAAGCGAAGTTGACTGCATCAGCTTCTTCAATTGCGATGCGCTTTTCTGGTGCAACTCGCATTTCAATTAAGCGGTTGGAGTAAGAATCAAAAGCGCCGGGATAGTATAGCAAATAGCCATTTGCTAGGGGACAAAAACAGGTATCCAGGTGATAAAAACGTTCGTCTATTAATCGTAGGGATAGCACCTCAATATCCAGCCATTTAGCTAGATAAGGGTGAGAATCTAATTCTGAGCGGAAACCGTATCCCGCCCATAACCAGCGTCCTTCTCGATCCAGCAGTGCGTCTCCTGCTCCCTCAAAAGGCAAATCTTTGGGAAGTTCATTGACTGTATAACCATTTGCCTCAAACCATTGTTTGAAGAAAGGCTCCTCTCCCTGACGTTCTTTGTGCAAAAAGCGACTGAGGACGACATTATCGCCCAGAACCAAGCCAGCATTGGCGGTAAAAACCAAATCAGGCCAGCCTTTTTCCGGTGGTACTAAATCGACAATGGCGTGTTCTTTGAGGATTTGATGTAGTCCCTGCCACTGTTCCACGGCGCGATCGCGCGATGACTTGTGAATATTCCCTTCCATCCAAGGATTAATCACATAGTCCACATCGTAGTGGTCAGGAGGGCACATTAAAAAGCGAATCCGGGAAGTCATAAAAATCTTACAAGCGTTTTATATGCTACAAGCTTACTTTGAATACAGACTTTTGTTTTTTTTACAGGTAAAATCTGCTACTAAAGCATCTATCTTTTGATAGTTGAAGACTTTATCAAGCCTTCGCTCTCAATTCTATTACTGGAACATGGTAATAATACCAATTCAAAATTCAAAATCAAGAAAGCCTGATTTAATTTAGGTTTCCAAGAAAGTGGGGCCACTGGGGGCGTATTAGAGGGCGAAGCAACTAGATCGAATTCATCAGCATTAGCACCAAAATCTTTATCAAATGCTTTCAAATTCACAGTCTATAGTATGCTAGTAACAAGCAACTAACCACTATGTTCGGCAAGTAGAGTTAAGCGAACGTTTGTTTTCCCAGCGTTCGCCTTTAACTTTTCACCAACACCCGTGACTTGAATAGCACGCTTGTTAAGCTGAAGGGTAGGTAGCATAAAGATGCTCCAGAGGTAGAGGTATGCAGAGGGCATGGAGAAGAGACAAAGTAGACGAAGAAGAGAGGGGGGAGACAAGGGAGAGAGTTGTTCAATAATTCCCCCTTGTCCCCTTGTCCCCTTGTCTCCCCTGCCCCCTGCCCCCTGCCCCCTGCCCCCTCAAGCAGTCACTATATAAGACGAATCGATCGCTGCTACACGCCCAGCATCTACCAAAGCTTGATACACTATCGCCGCTACCTCACCGCGTGTAGCATCGCGGGTAGGATTGAGTTGTTTCAGGTTTGGGTAATTGACGATAATTTTCTTGTCTATAGCTTTTACTACTTCATCCTTGGCATATTCAGGAATCTTGGCTTGGTCATCGAAAACTTTGATAGTTGCCGTACCATCACTAGATAACCCCAATCCATTCACCAGAGAGACAATCACTTGCACGCGCTGGATATTTTTGTTGGGACTAAAGGTATTGTCGGGAAAACCAGAGAGAAATAAACCCTGATATGCCTGCTGAATTACCTTGGATGCCCAGAAGTCTGCTGGTACATCTTTGAATTTGATCGCCGCACGGTTTGGCGATGGGTTGAAAGCTTTTACTAGTATTGCCGCGAATTGTGCCCGTGTCATTGTCGCATCGGGTTTAAATGTGCGATCGGGAAAACCATTAACTATCCCCAATTTGACTAATTCCCTAATAAACCCACCTGCCCAATGATTCGCAATATCGGTTAATTCAATAGCAGGTGTTGGAGTTGGAGTTGGTGTTGGCGTTGGAGTTGGTGTTGGCGTTGGAGTTGGAGTTGGAGTTGGAGTTGGAGTTGGTGTTGGCGTTGGAGTTGGAGTTGGCGTTGGAGTTGGAGTTGGCGTTGGAGTTGGCGTTGGTGTCGGGGTTGGAACTGAACTATCTGCAAACTCTATGTTTCCGGTAACTTTAGACGCATCTATTTTATTTCCTAGAGAAATCAGCTTGTTGGAACTGACATTTTGCAAATCGAATTTACCGTTATTGCGTAGAGTATTGCCCCCTGGATTATTGTTACTGCCGATATCCGGTAGAGCAGTTCCAATTACTGTGATCCCATCATCAGTATTATTTTCACAGACATTATTACGCAATACGGGACGGGCGCTACCAGAGATGACAATCCCAGAACGGTTTTCATAAATTCTGTTATCTCGAAGGATGGGTGATGCAGTATCGCTAATGGCAATGCCAAAACCCGTTTTAGAGTAGGTGTTATTTTCGATTTGACCTTTAGAATTTTTAGCGATCGCAATTCCATTAGCTGCATTCTCACTGAACACATTACCTAAAATCACTGGGTTAGCATCGCCTGTAGCAAATACTCCCTCGCGCTTATTGTTGATGAAGGTGCTATTAGCAACAGTAGGGGTAGTTGATTCAATCCAAACACCACTACCACGACTAGCCAAATTTGTTACAGTCACTCCTCGGAGTTCAGCTTTATCCAGCAGTACAAAAGTGACATTCTGACCAGCAAAAGTACGGCTTAGGTAAGTACCACTTCCTTCAATCAAAATACCATTGCCTTTATTGGTTTCATTACCCACCACTGTCACACCAGATGGAACCGTTAACGGAAAGACTTCACCGCTAGCAGCATTGTAATTACCATTTGCTAGTTGAATTTTGGTATCAACAGTAGCTACCTTAAGGGCTTTAGTAATAGTTTTGAAAGGGGCTTGTTGGCTACCTGGGTTGGCATCACTGCCTGTTACTGAATTTACGTAAAAAGTTTGAGCCATATTTATACTTTCATAAAATACATAGCTATCCTAGCGCTAACCATAAAGGTAGGTAGCAGTTGATGCATTAAGTAAGTTTAAGTACTTTTCATTACAAAGTTAAAAAATTATGTAAATGCTTTTGGGTTTCACTAGTACTCGACTAAATGAACTACCTTTAATTGGCTTCTCTACGAGACGCTCCGCGAACGCCTGAACTAGAGGTTTCTACATCCTCTAGAACAATATGAGCAAAATTACCTTGAGATTTTTGACGCGCGAATTCAATCAGTAAGATGTGAAAATTACAACGGAGATCGAGAGTGAACCTTGGGGTGAAAGGTTGTTTCAAGTCACAGACCCCAACGGTGTCGTGATTCAACTGGTCTAGTGAATCGCCGAAAACATAGGAGAAACAGTATGAATTATGCCCCGCCACCTGGGATAAGGATAAACCTCCGCCCTGCTAGCTTTGCTGATTTGGATTTATTGCGCCACTGGGATGAGCAACCTCATGTGATTAACTCCGATCCTAACGATGACTGGGGCTGGGAAGTACAACTTGAACGCACTCCCGAATGGAGAGAGCAATTGATTGCTGAAATTGATGGTCGTCCCATCGGATTTATTCAGATTATCGATCCAGCACATGAGGATAGCCATTACTGGGGTGATGTTACGGCGAATCTTCGTGCCATTGATATCTGGATTGGGGAAGAAACTGATTTGGGTAAAGGCTATGGAACACAAATGATGCGGCTTGCACTTGCTCGATGTTTTGCCGATCCGCAAGTGACGGCTATACTTGTCGATCCGCTAGCCAGTAATACTCGCGCTCACCGCTTCTATGAACGCTTTGGCTTCAAATTTATCGAGTATCGACGGTTTGGTGACGATGAGTGCTTTGTTTATTGTCTGAGTCGAGCAGATTGGCATGGTGAAAGTGAAATTAGCTAAATCACCAGATGAGGAACAATTCAATAAACGATCGCCC
>NZ_JAVRCD010000057.1:10140-54064 GCF_034530895.1 Nostoc sp. DedQUE08 | reverse complement strand
GTATGGACATTGCACAGTAGATGACCTCAATTCATCCCTCTATTATGCAACGCCTCTTTTATAAAATAGATTAATAGCAGATATAAGTGGATTTAGATCCCCGACTTCTTGAAGAAGTCGGGGATCTGCACTTGAATAGTAAGTGCGTATATTTTTAAATTTACTGGCAATGATAAGAATATAAAATATTGTCTACATCTTCGATGGTAAGATTTTGTTTGTCAGCTAAAGTTTTTAGCATATTGGTAATATCTTTAAGCTGGGATAAATTAAAGGAAAGTCCTAATTCATTCGCTCGGTAATTAACCGCCTGTTTTCCAGCCAATTTATGATTAATTAAGATTGAGCGCGTTACACCAAAACTCCTGGGATTAATAGCTTCATAAGTCTCAGAGTTATTAAGCATAGCTTTAGTATGAATGCCAGCTTTATGACTAAAAGCACTCTCACCAAAAACACAATGGTTAAAAGGAATAGAAATTCCAACTTTTCTCGCAACTAATTCATGCAAGTAACCAAGTCGATCTAAGCGATATTTTGATTTAATCTGTTCTGGATTTGTGGCATATAACCTAGCGATGAATCCAGCTAGTGAGGTAATACCATTGCGTTCACCAATACCCAGAACACAAGTGTCAATATGAGTTGCTCCTGCTTCCAATGCTGTATAACTGTTAGCATTTGCACATTCTGTATCATTATGGCCGTGAAACTCAATATCTAAATTAGTGAACTGGCGCAAAGTCTTCACTAATTCAAATACTTGCATTGGCGTAATAATTCCTACTGTATCGGCAATTCCTATGCGTTTGACAACTCCTAATTTTTCAATCTCCGAGTAAATTGTGATTAAATCTTCTATGGAAGTGCGTGACGAATCCTCAGCTGAAAACCGTAACTCAACATCGGGAGATTGTTGATGGATAAAAGTTAAAACTTCAGATGCTAAATCAATAATTTGATTAATATTTTTACCATGACTGAACTGACGCATCAAAGAAGAACTACCAATAGTTAAATTAATCCCGGCTACGCCTGTTGCTAAAGCAACTTTAGCATCTTCTAAGTGACAGCGAATGTGAGTTAATATTTTGGATGGCAAGCCTAACTGAGCCAATCGTTCACAGTCTCGTCTAGACTGAGGTGAAGCAATTGGTGACGTTAACTCTATATATTCCACTCCAAACTCAGCAAGGGCTTCAGCAATCTCGACTTTATCATCTGAAGAAAAATTGGCTTTGACAAATTGTTCGCCTTCACGGAGAGTACTTTCTACAATTGCAAATTCAGATAGCGACATTGAGCAATCCCTATACTAATTCTGACTAAGGATATTCACTTATTAGTTTTTATATTAGCAGATTTGTATAATTGAGAAATAATTGCTTTGGCTGATTCTTGAGGACTGACTATAGTATCAATTATAAGAGAGCGATCGCTCGTATCCATCGCCTCTAAAATCTGTTTCGTCAAAACCGAATCATAGTTCTGACTTTCTTCGACAAATATTTTTAGTTTTTCCCGCAATTCTAGACTTGTGATAACTTGTTTACTGATAAGTTCTAAGATTTGTTGTTCTTCTTTAGGAGTAAAATAAGCAGAAGCTTCTGGTACGCCCAAACTAGCAAAATTACTCAAGACTTCTGGAATAATTTGCATCCGCTCGTCTAACTCTTGATTAGCAATTCGATCGAAAGAATCATGACGTTTTATAAGCCTTTCTAAACGTACAGTATTTGGTGCAGTCAACATTACAAATTTAGCATTTTTTAAAGCTTTCGCTGCATAGCGAATCTCATTTTCACCACGTAAACTATCGAAAACTAACATAGAGTTTACTTGTTGTGGATTAATATGTAGCGAAGCTAAGATGTGACCCATTCCACCAGGAAAGTATTCTCTATAAAGACGAGTATAAGTTAGGCGTTTAATCCGGCAATGGGGTTGTATGAGTTTCTCTTGCATTTTTAACATTGGCGCAATTATTACGCGTTCGGTTAAAACACGACGATTAGGTAAAAGTGTAAAATCCAAGCCTTCTTTAGCCAAAGCTTTTGCAATCGTGCTTTTTCCTACGCCAGTCATACCTACTATGATTAGTAAAGGAAAACTCGTTATTGGCAACCAGTCTTTAGGAACAGGAAATCCTACACCTACACCTAGACTTAAGTGTTCAAAAAATAGATTTTGCCTTGTTGTATTAACTCGATCCTGCACAATATGAACCTCTTTTTAGCTTAGTTATTATAAAGATACAGTTATCATATAACCTCAGTACTTATACATAAAATTAGCTGTTTTAAATTTGATGTATATTATTATCAATAATTACTTTTTTTAAATTTTTTATCTTACTTTTTGGAGCAAATGACCGCCCCACCTATTCGTGTAATGCTCGTCAAGCAGAGATACTACCGTTAAGTAAATGAGGTGATTTCAAAATTATTAAGATATTTTAAAAAAAGCTATTTTTAAAATAAAAACTTGCTAACTTACTAAAGTATAAATAGTCAAAATTAGTGAATTAAAAACATGGAAATTAGCGCTCGTAATTCTCTGAAGGGTACTGTCAAAAAAGTTGTACATGGTTCAGTTAATACTGAGATAACTTTAGAACTAGCGCCAGGAGTAGAGCTAGTATCAATCATCACAAAATCATCAGCGGAAAAGCTATCACTTGCAGAAGGTAAGCAAGCCTATGCTGTGATTAAATCATCAGATGTGATCGTTGCTGTTGATTAAAAAATAGAGTTGGCTTCCTTTGTGAGCCACTCTATATTTTCATATAAAATTGCATTTATTTATACAATTATAGTGCAATAGCGTATTCAAGCGTAATTGCAGCAATCATATTAGATTTTTAAAATTGAAAATCACAGATACTCAACTTATTTAAAAAGCCAGGTATTTGATGTTTCAGAAATGATTAAATAAGACTATACATAAAGGTTAATTAATGGAATTATCAATAATGCGAACATAAATCGCTTGGACACTTTCTAAATTTAGGACAAAATCTATGTTATCAATATTGAGGATAAAAGAGAAAAATTTTGTCACAACCTGATATGAGTTCTTATTACTATTCCCATTAATACAAATTTTTTAAAGATTATTCCATTTTGATTTTTATAAAAAGTTACGATTTCTAGCTCTTGCATTATAAATAATTCTAATAAATAGCCAATAACACTAAAGCGGGTAGATATTTAATTATAAATTAGGAATTTTGAAAGGAGGAAGGAAGTATATTTTCATCCTTCATCCTTCATTTGTTATTTGGTTGCAAAAGGCAGCAACCAAAGTAATAATTTAGACCAGATATGCTTCTTGATGTGTTTTAATTGTGCAATTAGAACGAGGATAAGTTACACAAAGTAGAGCGTATCCTTTAGAAACCTGATCGTCATCTAAAAAGTTTTGATCGTCTTGATTAACTTCACCTTCGACAACTTTACCAACACAGCTAGAGCAAGAGCCTGCATGACATGAAAAGGGCAACTCAATACCATTTTCTTCTGCTGCTTCTAAGATGGTAGTTTCTTCGTCAACTTCAATTGTGGTGTCGATGTCTTCTTTTTTGTTGATTAATCTAACTTGGTAGGAAGCCATTTTTAGATTCTCCTCAAACGTTATACAGTTGGTCTAATTTCCGAATTTTTTGAGCAACCTATCCTACTTTTTGCTTCCCTTCTTCTGACAGAGATGCTAAGTTTAGTTAGCTTTTTTATAGAGATAAGGGATGCAATGCGAACTAGAAGCTATCTCAAGGGCATTGAAACTCTGCGGAGTGCGTTTATGGGAAATCTCTACAATTGACTTAGCACTAACGAAATGATGTTAGCTGCAAGGTACACCAGTAGGCGTACAGTCGCCTGTTTTAAAAGACTTTCCACAACCGCAGGTATCAGTTGCATTAGGGTTGATGAATTTAAAACCGCTTTCCATCACTCCCTCAACAAAGTCAACGATAACTCCGTCTAATAAGGGCGCACTTTTGGCATCAACGTAAACCAGTACTTTGCCTTGCTGACTTACTAAATCATCTGGTTGAGGCTTGCTGGTGATATCGATCGCATATTCATAGCCACTGCAACCACCATCTTTTACCGAGATGCGGACACCTTTAGTTGCGCCATCAGCGTCGGGTGCGGAACCTTTAAGGAATGCCCGCAGATGAAATTCTGCTTTTTCTGATAAAATAACGGCCATCAGTTCTCCTGATTTGTAGCGATTAGTTGTTCTGATTTCAGGTGGGGTTGTCATTTGTCAGTTGTCCTTTGTCCTTTGTCATTTGTCAGTTGTCCTTTGTTATTCACCAATGACTAATGACCAATGACTAATGACTAATGACTATTGACTGTGGGTTCCATCGAATTGGATTGCGCGTGTCTCCAAGGCGCACTATTGCCGCATACTGGACAAGAGCGATCGCGGTGAGAACGGCGTTTAGCAAATTCCATCCGATTTAAGTCGATTGTCAGTAATTGCGACAATAGAGGCTGACTAAACCCGGTGATCAGCTTGATAGCTTCCAACGCCGTTAAACAAGCTAGGGTTCCAGAAACAGCACCTAGAACTGAAAAGCCACGCTGATCCCAATCAGGCTTTTCTGGAAACAGACAAGATAAACAAGGAGTCACACCAGGAATAATCGTCGTCAGGTAAGCCTCCATCCCATTCATTGCGGCTTCCACCATTGGTTTACGCGATCGCACGCAGGCTTCATTTAACAAATTGCGCTCTGTAAAGTTGTGGGCGCAATCAAGAGCCATATCAGCAGATTGCACTAACGAATCTACATTTTCCGGGGTGATGTAATCATGAACAGCTTCCACTTGGACATCAGGATTGATCGCATCCAGAGTTTCTTTAGCTTTGAATACCCTTGGCTTACCTACCCAATCATCAGTCATAAGAACCTGACGATTCATATCATCTTGCCGCAAGTCACCACCCCGGACTAGGATTAGCCGCCCAACGCCCGCTACTGCTAAGTAAAGCGCCGCCGTACCGCCTAATCCCCCCACACCTGTAACCAAAACCGTCGCTGACTTCAGGCGCTTCTGTGCTGTTTCGCCAAAATTCGGAAGCATCATTTGGCGACGATAGCGTTCTAATTCGGTAGGCGTTAGGTTAACCAATTTATACCTCCTAATCAGAAGTGATTTCTGTCAGTGTGACTACATTTTTCGGCTTATCGTTAAACACTTTGAACAGCTTTTGTTCGTGAGGTGTTGATTCGACAAATACCTGATAAGCTTTTTGCAAAGCCAAAGAATATTGATTTAGTCTCTCTTCTTGATTCAAGTCAGGAGAATTATCATCAATTTCCTGTATATATTGAGAAAACTTTTTCAGAATATGTAGACGATTTACATTCACAACTTCTAAGTCGTAGGACATATTAAAGAATTGAAAAAATTCTTCTGCATCTACGAGTTTCTTGAATTCATCAATAGTTCCAGTCATTTCGCATTCTCCAATTGTTTCAGATGTTGCTTAAGTTCATCTAACTGACGATAGATTTCATAAGTTGCGGCAGCAACATCCATAAGTTGGTTGTAATCTGTTGGCAGACCTTCAGCTAAATCATGCAGATCCATTTTCATTTGACCTGCTTTACTGTTGAGCCGTCTGATTTGTCCTTGTAGTTCCTCAATGCTCGTTTCTTCTGCTTGCACAATCAGCCACTCCTTTTCTAAAAATTAGGAGTTATAAGTTATGAGTTATGAGTTATAAATTAGTAACTGTAAATCCTGAATTATCAGTTAATAGTTAATTCAACTCCTCACTCCTAACTCCTCACTCCTAACTCTTTAAATTTTGCCAACTTCAGGAAAACGTTTCGCCAAATCAAGACCTTTTTTGACGTAGTTTTCTCCCTCTTCTGCTAATTTCTCTACTGAGTCAAAGCCAAAGCGATGAGCATCTCGCAAGGTTTTCACAGCTAACAAGAGACGACCAGAAAAAACTAGCGCCCAGCCAAATCCTTCATGGCTCAAATCAACTACAACCTGAGATATCAAACCTGTTTCTTGTTCAATTCCAGCCGCTACAGCCCGAAAAAATGCCATAATTCGTGCTTGCGTGATCGGATCGACTTCGCCCTCAACGGAGATTTCCCGTTTCTTTTGTTTGGTAACAATAAAGGGTTTGAGAATCAACTCATCCGACCAAGTACGATAAACTCCATAACTGTCTTGACCACGGATTTGTTTAATTAATACCTTCAGGAAAGGTGAGTTCAAGACTTCTGTTGTAGCAGTTCCGTTAACACTATTATTTGTGGTCATACTGTTGCTTCGTCTTCAATTTCATCAGCAAAGTTTGTGGTTTTTGGCTGTAAAGCTTTACGCAACCAAGGTGGAGGATTACCTTTGAGGGTTTTCACTAGCTTATTTAGCACTTCGCTAATTTCTTCTTCTTCCGATCGCGCCTTCACTGGGGTGACACCTTTCTTGATTAACCGAGCGGCGGCGCTACCACCAATTGCTGTTACGTAAATAATCGTACAGTCGCCTATTGACTCAAGTTTTGGGGTAATTTTGTCTTCATTACCATCTTCTTTGAGTTCGCCTTCAAAGGTGAGGGTTTCTACGAAGTGATATCCCTCATCGGTAATTTCGTAAACATCAATCATTTTTGCCCATCCGAAGTGAGCATTAATATGAACTCGGTCACTCGTCGTGAAGGCTATTTTCATTGTAATTCTCCTCAGTTTTGAATTTTGAAGCAATACGGTTCAGTTAGTAATATTTAGCTTTGGAAGATCCCCCTTAAAAAGCTATGGTGTATACACAAGTTTGAAATAGCTGATTATTGATTAACCAAGGTTTTACCCCACCCTAACCCTCCTCTTATAAAGGGGAGGGAACTAGATTTGATTTATTGTTTCCCCCCTTTATAAGGGGGAATTAAGGGGGGTAATTCGACTTGTGTATACATGCTTTAACGAGGGTTAGGGAGGATCAACTCTTAACTGAACTGTTTTGAATTTCAAGTGTGAATTCAAAACTCTGCGCTCACAGTTCCGAACTCTTGGAACTGTTTAACTCTCGCTTCTTCTGCCTCTAAAAACAGGTTGCCGATGCCAAATAAAAGCTCCATCGTGCCTCGATAGCCAACTTTGGTAAATTGACCATTACCTAAACGGTCATAAATGGGCAGTCCTAGACGATAAAGAGGAATCGAGAGGCGTTTTGCGATCGCACCCACATTCGAGTTACCAATCAGCAAATCAGAACCGCCTGCTAAACTCTCGAAGTCTTCTAAGTCGCCGATGGTGATACTTTTAACCGGGAGTTTTTCTAAGAGGTGCGATCGCGTGGTTGTCACCACAGCATGAATTTGCGCTCCCATCGATTGCAGAAAATGCACAGTTGACCACAACAAGTCTGGTTCTAGTGCTAAGGAAACTCGTTTTGCACCGAAGTAAAAGTGAGTGTCCAACATCGCATCTTGCAACTGACGACGTTGGCGGCGGTATTTTTCGGGTACGCTATTACCGCTCAGAATCGCCAATGCTTGGATAAATTCATCTACTGGTTCTAATCCCGTCAGTTCGCCAAACACCTCATAAGGTGTACCAAAGCGTTCTTCCAGAATCTTGGCAGCCCCCCGCATACTTTCACCTAATGCCAGGGTAAAGGCAGAACTACCTACTTCTCGTAGCTGTTTTAAGGTAGTGCCACTGACTGTAACCGCACTATAATTATCCTCTAAATGACCATCTAGAGAAGCGCCAAGGTCAGGTACAAAAATCGGCACTAGTCCAAAGGAGGTGACTATCTCTTTGATTTCCTGTACATCCCCAGGTGTGAAAGCAGAACCCGCCAAAACCGTGACTTGTTCAGTTCTGAGTCCACCTGTGCGGGGAATTTCCTTAACTATGCTTTCGACAGCAACAGCAAAGCCATCTTGCAACGCACCTTTAAAATCTGGGGTAGGTGCAAAAACGATCGCTAAATCATTCAATTCGGGATGGCGATCGCGGATTTCCTTAAGAAAACCTTCAATGTCATCGCCTCTAGTTTCCGTTAACCCAGTGGTACATAAACCAATAATTTCCGGGTTAGCCTTTTCCACCAGAGTGAGAATTGCTTGCTCCACATTCTCTTCACCACCCAAGATAGTAGTGACTTCCGTCATCGCTGTGGTAGCTAGGGGAATCGCTTCCCGGAAATGCCGCACTAGGACAACTTTGGCGAAAGCAGTACAACCTTGAGAACCGTGGAATAAGGGCATTGTCCCTTTCAATCCCAAAAAGGCTAAGGTTGCGCCCAAAGCTTGACTTTGCTTGAGGGGATTAACTGTCAGTGCTTTGTTAGAAGCGGTAACGATCGCCATTTAAACTTCCTCCTCTTCTTCCCAAGGAGCGGGTTTGCGTATTTGTTCCCAAATCGGGCTATACAGAGCTTCGTACAGTTCCCGCGCCATCTCAATCATTCCTACATAACCTGCATAAGGATGGTGGCGTTCTTGGTTGATATCAAGGAAAGGAATTCGAGCTTTCAAAGCTGTGTATTGGTTACGTCCACCTGCAATCAGCATATCTGCGCGAGTGTCTTTAACCAGTTGTAGCAATTCTTGAGCGTTGCCTTTCTCTAGCATGATGCCATCGTTGCCAATCAACTTCTTGATTTTGGCTTTATCTTCTTCAGTACTTTTCCGAGTACTAGTAGCAACAACTTCAATGCCTAAGTCTCTAGCAGCCGAGATAATCGACCAACTCTTGACACCACCTGTATACAAAACAACCCGCTTACCTTTGAGTCGAGCGCGATAGGGAGCCAATGCCAAATCTAAAGCAGCCGTTTCATCTGCAATTAGCTTTTCTGTCCGCTCCTGTAAATCAGCGTCGCCTAATTTAGCAGCGATATTTCGCAGACAGCGATTCATATCATCGATGCCATAGAAAGACTCTTCAATGTAGGGGATGTTGTAACGCTCCTCCATCTTTCTCGCCATATTGAGCAGCGCTCGCGAGCAGATCATGACGTTGAGCTTGGCGCGGTGGGCGTAGCGAATTTCATCGTAGCGAGCATCGCCCGTAATTTTAGACAAAATACGGATGCCTAATTTTTCCAGCAGTGGTGTTACTCCCCACATTTCACCGGCGATGTTGTATTCACCGATTAAGTTAATATCATAGGGCGTTGTATGTTCCGGTTCTGCTGTTCCGACAACATATTCTAATAAAGCTTCACCGCCAAAACGGTTGCCCAGATTTTTACTGCCAATGAATCCTGGGGCAATCACAGGAACAACAGGAATACCAATTTTCTCAGCCGCAGCTTTGCAGACAGCATCCATATCATCGCCAATTAATGCTGTAACACAAGTCGCATAGACAAATACTGCTGCTGGTTGGTAGCGCTCGTGAAGTTCCAGAATCGCTTTGTAAAGCTTCTTTTCGCCGCCGAAGATGACATCATTTTCACCCAAGTCAGTGGTAAAGCCCATTTTGTAGAGTTGAGGGCCAGACGACAGACTACCACGACTGCCCCAGGAATTACCAGCACAGGCGATCGGCCCGTGGACTAAATGAGCAGCATCTGCGATCGGCACTAGAGCAATCATTGCACCATCAAAGGCACAGCCCCCTTGAGCCGCGCCAGGTTGTGCCTGTTGAGCGCATGACTTATTTTTCTTTTCTGCTTGTTTGTGCTGATTATGCTCGCATCCTGTCTCAGTCAGCAGCTCGTTGATTTTGCCTTGGGTGCTTTTCATCTCTCTTCTCTTAATTGTTAATTGTCCTTTGTCATTTGTCATTTGAATTGACTATTGTACAGACGCGATTAATCGCGTCTCTAGCAATGACTAATGACCAATGACTAATGACTAATGATCAATGACCAATGACTAACAAATGTATCTTGTGACATCCTCTCCACAGACATCGGTCAGGTAAGATAGAGCGCGGAAACGCAATCCTACAAATTCGTCATATAAAGGATTGAGTTTACATAGTGGTGGAATATCAATACACTTCCCAAATAATTTAATTTGTCGCTCAAAGGGACAACAACAAGGAATTGTTTGGCAAATTAGATGAGCGATGCGATTATTTTTAACCTGAATTCCATCCACTACACCACGCAACGGATTAAGAAGATTATGGAACCATCCTGGTTTTTTCTGGTTAGGTGGATGGTAATTAGGATGAGGATGAGTATGAGTATGTTCGTGAGTGTGATTGATGGTTTCCATCTATAAATTCCTTGGGTAAATGCTATCAAGAAAAAGGGAAGTTGGGGATTGGGGATTGGTGATTGGGGATTGGGTATTGGGCATTGGGCGTTTTCCCAGTCCCCAGTCCCCAGTCCCTAGTCCCTAGTCCCTAATCCCCTTCTTCACCCTTTAATTAACACGTTGTGTTTCTACGCAATTTCTAACGAATCAAGTCGTAGGAAATATCTGTCTTAGAAGGAATGTTGGTGTTGCGATCGATTTCTTCAAACAGGGTGTTTACAGTCCAGTTGAGGAGGTTGATTATACCTTGATAACCAATGGTGGCGTAGCGGTGTAAGTGGTGGCGATCCATGATGGGGTAGCCGATTCTCACGAGGGGAATCTTGGTGTCGCGCCACAGGTACTTACCGTAGGTGTTACCAACCAGGAAGTCTACTGGTTCGGTGAACAACAATGAACGCATGTGCCACAAGTCCTTACCAGGCCAGAGGGTTGCATTCTTACCGAAGGGGCTAGAAGCAAGCAGTTCTCTCATTTCTGCTTCAAATATTTCGTTGCTGTTGTGAACCAAGATATGCACAGGTTCAGCACCCATTTCTAGCATAAAGCCAACTACGCTGTATACTAAATCTGGTTCGCCGTAGATAGCGAAGCGCTTGCCGTGAATCCATGAGTGGGAGTCAGTCATGGCATCAACTGCACGACCGCGTTCGATTTCCAATTCTTGAGGAATTGGGATACCACTCAATTCGCTGAGTTTCATCAAGAACTCATCAGTACCCTTAATGCCCCAAGGACGGGAAACTGAGGTTGGTTGCTTCCACTCTTTTTCGATGTACTCGCGGGTTTTGAGAGTAGAGTGTGATTGCAGAGCAATTGTAGCTTTCGCATTGATTGAATCTTCTGCATCTTCTAGCTTTGTACCACCTGGGTACATATCGAATTCACCTGTGTTGGGTGAATCCAGGTAGTCGCTGTTGTCAGCTAGAATGGTGTAGTCAAAGCCAAACAAGGAAGCAATCCGCTTGATTTCGCGGTTGTTGCCTACGTAGGTGTCAAAACCTGGGATGAAGTTGATTTTACCATTGCTGGTTTCTTTCTTATGACCTGCGGTCAAGTTAGAAAGAATTCCCTTCATCATGTTGTCGTAACCAGTGATGTGGGAACCGACAAAGCTAGGAGTGTGAGCGTAAGGTACTGGGAAATCTTGAGGAACTGAACCAGCTTCCTTAGCGTTGTTGATGAAAGACTGCAAGTCATCACCAATTACTTCTGCCATACAGGTGGTGCAGACAGCGATCATCTTAGGCTTGTACAGTTGGTAAGAGTTCGCCAAGCCGTCAATCATGTTTTGCAGACCACCAAACACGGCTGCATCTTCAGTCATTGAAGAAGATACACCAGAGAATGGCTCTTTGTAGTGACGGGTTAAGTGGGTGCGGAAGTAAGCAACGCAACCTTGAGAACCTTGAACGAAAGGTAGAGTACCTTCAAAACCAACAGCAGCAAAAATTGCTCCCAATGGTTGACAACCTTTAGCAGGGTTAACGGTTAAAGCTTCACGAGCGAAGTTCTTTTCACGATAATCCCAACCCTTTGTCCACTCTGCAACCCGTGTTACTTCTTCGGCTTCGTGACCGTTTTCAAACTGCTTTTTGTTTTCAAATAGCTGTTGGTACTCAGGCTGGTGGAATAACTCGACGTGATCTTGAATTTTTTCTGGATTCTGAGGCATTTCTGGATCTCCAAGGTTACTGAATTCTTTACTGATCGAGGAATGAGAATTTGAGGCGGGAGTGGGAATATGATTCAAAATTCAAAATGCAAAAATCAAAACGAATTTTTAATCTTTCAATTTTGAATTTTGGATTCCCAACTCCCCCCTGGGGTTTTAGCCCCAGGTTATCCTTACTTATCTCACTCTCCCATTTCCCTAAACGGCAGCCTTAGCTTTAGCTTCAGCCTTTTTAGCCTGAGCTTTTTCATTCCAAGGAGCGCCAATTAATGACCAGGTTGGGCTGTTGAGTGCCAAGTCCATGTCACGTGCGAAGATGGCGAAGCCGTCATAACCGTGATAAGGGCCGGAGTAATCCTTTTTTTGGTTTAATTTTTTTCAACAGCCTAATGTTTGCAATAAACAGTGTCTGTTCTAAACATTGTTCGTTGATAACACATTTATTTTTAGGCTAAATATAGGCTAAAAAGACAGCATAATTATTAGGTTCAGAACTTATATCATGTCCGCTTGCTTATTAAACCCGAAGAACCCCACCCCGCCAAAGCTGTGCTTTGTCTCCCCTCCCCGCAGGCGGGGAGGGGTTGGGGGTGGGGTGCAATGACTGCGGGAATAGTAACTAATTATGCAGACATGATATCACGCATCATTTAAATGTTGTCCTGAACCAAGGTGATTAAAAAATCGCCCGTTTTTTTGCTCATCTCTGCAAGCACAGCAGCAAAAAGAACACATGAGAACTAAAGTACTATTGGAATTAGAGAAAGTTAATCTGCGTTTGAAGTCTGCAAAGGCAAAGGTGACAATTAGAGAATCGAATGGAAGTCTGCAATTACGGGCGACGTTACCAATTAAGCCGGGAGACAAAGATAGCAACGGTACTGGGAGAAAGCAATATAATCTCAGCTTGAATATTCCCTCTAACTTGGATGGACTCAAGACGGCTGAGGAAGAAGCTTATGAATTAGGGAAGTTAATCGCTCGTAAAACTTTTGAGTGGAATGATAAATACTTAGGTAATGAGGCAATTAAAAAAGAATTTAAAACTATAGGTGAATTACTCGAACAATTTGAAGAAGAGTATTTTAAGACTCATAAACGAACTACTAAAAGTCAACATACTTTTTTTTATTACTTTTCCCGAACTAAAAGATTTACGAATCCTAAAGATTTAGCGATCGCAGAAAATTTGATAACTTCAATTGAACAAATCGATAAAGAATGGGCTAAGTATAATGCAGCTAGAGCTATATCGGCATTTTGTGTGACATTCAATATCGAAATTGATTTATCTAAATATTCCAGAATGCCTGAGAATAATTCCCGAAATATACCTACAGATGCGGAAATATCTGAGGGAATTATCAAGTTTGAAGCTTATCAAAATAACAGAGGTAATCAAGTTAATCAAAACGTTCAAAATAGTTGGCAACTTTGGCGCTGGACGTATGGAATGTTAGCAGTTTTTGGTTTACGTCCACGGGAACTTTTTATTAATCCTGATATTGATTGGTGGTTGAGTGAAGAAAATACAGATTTGACATGGAAAGTTCATAAGGATTCTAAGACTGGGGAAAGAGAAGCATTACCTTTACATAGACGATGGATTGAGGAATTTGATTTAAGAAATCCGAAGTATTTAGAGATGTTGAGGAGTGCGATCGCAAAAAAAGATAACACTAATCATGCTGAGATAACGGCATTAACACAGCGAGTTAGTTGGTGGTTCCGCAAAATAGGATTAGATTTTAAACCTTATGATTTACGTCACGCTTGGGCAATCCGGGCGCATATTTTGGGAATCCCAATTAAAGCGGCGGCGGATAATTTGGGGCATAGTGTGCAAGTTCACACGCAAACTTATCAACGTTGGTTTTCGCTAGATATGAGGAAGTTGGCGATTAATCAGGCGTTGAGTAAGAGGAATGAAGTTGAGTTGATTAGGGAGGAGAATGCAAAGTTGAAGATGGAGAATGATAAGTTGAGATTGGAGGTTGAAAAGTTGAAAATGTAAATGGTTTATAAACAAAGTTAAATTTACTGATAAATCATACCAAATTTAGAGAATTTGCTATGATTTATAGGTGAAAATCATCCAAATAAACCCATTAAGATATTTATGTCGGCTACTGACATTGGAACACTGATTGTTAGGTCACCCGAAACTCTAGGGGGTCGCCCTCGCATTGCTGATACTAGAGTTTCTGTTCAACGCATCACAGCTTTGTACAAACTTGGGCTGAATGCAGAAGAAATTGCTGAACGCATGGGAAATGTAAATCTTGTCCAAGTTTATGCGGCTTTAACTTATTATCACGTTAATCGAGAGGAAATTGAGGCGTACATCTCTGCTGAAAAAGCAGACTACAAGCGGTTAGCTACAGAAATGGGCTAAGTAATATGAGATCAATTCAATTATTTGTGTAAGGATGTTAGCAATAAAATGCTAGAAAAAGTAATACTTCATAATTTTAAAAGTCATAAATATACAGAACTTAGTTTTGATAGTTCTAGATTACATGCACTCGTGGGAAAAAACAGCGCTGGTAAAACAACCGTACTACAAGCGTTACATAATCTCAGTAGGCTTGCTGCTTCACCATTTAAAAGTATTTTTCAGTATGAAAGATCACCTGAATTCATTACAACAATTGGAAAAAAAGATATTTCTGTTACTGCAAGTGGTTTTTGGAGATTTAGCACTCGGCAGAATTGGGAAGCTTCCTATAGTTGGAAGCAGCAAAATAATGATTATTGGCATCCCATAGCATCATGGAACATAAATGGAAATCCAGGAGAATTAGAAGGATGGTCAAGTTCTTTAAGTGAATCTCCATCTCCAATTTCTCAATCTCTGAAATATGCTGTTTACCTGAAACTAGTTGCAAGTAATCTTGCTAAAGCAGCTTACAGTGAAGAGATTAGGCCGAGAGTTGAGTTTGACGGTTCTGGATTAGCACCCACTTTAGATTTTTTGCGTAATGAGGCTCCAGACAAATTTGAATTAATAGAGGGAATGTTGAGCCGGATTGTACCAAATGTTCGCAAAATTGGTATAAAGCGAGCAAAGGTTCCAGTTATTCGCAAACGTTTAATCGAAGTTGATGGTAAGTCTATTTCCTATGAAGAAAGTCAGGAAATGACAGGGCAAGAAGTGATATTAGATATGAATACTGGTAATCGGATTCCAGCCCATGCAATTAGCGAAGGGACAATGCTAACATTAGGTTTGCTAACTGTGTTGATGAACCCTACTCAACCTAATTTAGTTTTTTTAGATGATGTGGAACAGGGACTTCATCCAAAGGCACAACGTGAGTTAATGACTGTTTTTAAGGAAATCATTCAATACAATACAAATTTGCAAATTATTTTTTCTACTCACTCTCCTTATATTATTGATGAGCTTGTTCCTTCTCAAGTACATATATTAAATAACAGTAATTCTGGATTCACAATCTCCAAACGTTTGGATGAACATCCTGATGTGGAATGGGCAAAACAAACTTTGACAACTGGTGAGTTTTGGGATGCTGAGGGTGAAGAGTGGGTTGTTGCAGGAGAAGTCAGTGATTGAGTTCATTGTAATAGTGGAAAGTGGTGCAGATGCAAGAACAGCTACTAAATTAGCCGAGCGCATTTTGATGGAGCAAATCGATTGGTTAGAACCTGAACTAATAAAAGATATATTTAACTGGAGTGGCTTACAGGTAGGAACAGAACATTCCTGCTGGAGCGACGTTACAAAAATCATTGATGATGCAAAAGACCAACTAAGATATAAACCTCCAAGATTTCTAGGCCATGATAGTAAGAATCTATCGTTAAAAGCCGATGGAGCAGCATCTATCAAGGTTCTTAATTTGGTACGTTTTCTTCAAAGAACGCGACAGATTAAAGCTGTTATCTTTATCCGTGATTTAGACAATCAACCAGAGCGTAGAGAAGGGCTTGAGCAAGCACGCTCAGAACATATTAATCGACAGCCCCAACTAAAAATTGTTATTGGTGCAGCTAACCCAAAGCGTGAAGCATGGGTTCTCAATGGGTTTATTCCGTCTAATCAAGAAGAACGAATTCTAGAACAAATCAAAGCTCGATTGAATTTCGACCCTTGCATAGAATCACACAGATTACGCTCTACCTCACATGAAGAACCCGATAGAATTAGAAATCCAAAAGTAGTAGTTGAGCGGCTAACAGGCAAAGATATGGAACGCGAACAACAGTGTTGGGAAGATACAAATTTGAACCTTCTACGTGAAAGAGGTGTTCATACAGGTTTGACAGCCTACATTCAAGAAATTGAGCAACACTTGATTCCAATTATTTTGTCTAAGTAAAAAATTCGCACCCCTCCCAAAGCATACATCGTCACAAAGCTGATTTATTCAAAAACAACACCGCGATAAATTTCTGTCATCGATAATGTGATCGCAACTGAATCTAAAGAAATAGATCCCTCTAAGCTGCTAAAATCACTGAGCAACCAACCTTCAGCTTGTTTACTGTAGCGTTCCACAAAAGGTTCATCTTGCTCGACTAATAAATATTCGCTAAAACTCGGAATTGATCGATACATCCGAAATTTACTGAGTCGATCGCAATCTGCGGTGGAAGGAGATAGAACTTCAACAATCAGTGTGGGATTCAAGACTTCATCTGAGCGATCGCCATTTAGTTGCGGTTCGCCGTCAAAAACCATTACGTCTGGATATACTCCACGTCGATGTTCGGGAATCCACAGCCGTAAATCGCTGTTAATTGGCTCGAATTGAGTATCGCGCATCACAGAAGTAAGATAGGTCAAGATGTTCCGACCGATGCGGCTGTGTTTAAGGGTTCCTCCAGGCATGGGTACAATTTCTCCATCTCGATATTCGCTGCGTCCTTCGGCTTTTTCTTCGATCGCACGATATTCATCCAAGCTGTAGCGGCGCGAGATGGTAGAAATCATAGGTTGTAAGCGATCGCATTAGCTATAAAACAACAATATTATTTTGTCACAGATTTACTAGTGAGGTGATATAGTCTTGCGGTCTATATATTCTTTTTTCTACAAAAGACTGTGCGATATCTTTCGGGTTATGCAAAGCCGAATTTATCTAGACCTGGTGCTGCTTTAGTGGGATGCACGATAGAATTTAGGCAAAAGACTTTATCTTTTCAATTTGTGACCGAGGGAGTGCCTAAGCAAGATATAGTGATAGCATATCATGCACCTCATGTAAGGCAGTATACAGAGTTTGCTGTAGGCTAAACCTATTGAAAAAGCCTGTTTGCGATCGCTACTCACAAACAGACTTTACTTTTTTTATACTTCTAATTAAGCCTGTTCCCAAAGCTGACGTACATAATCAGGTAGCCAGCTAGCAATTTCCTGAATTCGTTCTTCGGAAAGTTCGTCTTTAGTAGCAGAAAATACTGCTTTAACCGCTTCCTCTCGGTCTACTGTTCCCGGTTTTCCACCTTCGTTAGCAACTCGGAACAGGAAGCGATCGGAATCGATCTTAAAGATACCAGGGCCTTGCCAAGGTGGACGAACCCGGCTCAAAAATCTCACAAGTGGATTGCTGTCTCTCCAGAGATCGGATACTTCAAACTGGAGTGCTTTTTCATCTGTAGGCACTGCCTCTGTATGCAGTTCTGCCTCGACGCGATCGCTAGCCTCTGTGGTCATTAAGTCGCGCATGACGCGAAACACAATTTCGGTAAAGTCTCTGGCATCATAGGGGTCTGCAAACCCGGCTCTGACCTGCACTTTTTCCAGGAACGAACGATGTTCGTCGGCGATCGCAGTTCGATTATCTTCAATCTCCGTTGGGTCAACTTCTGGAATATCTGTTCTAAAACTTTGATCTGGCATTGTTTTTTCTTCTGGTTATTAATTTTGAGTCTTTATGCTTACTTTATGTAAGGTCGCACAAATCAAAAAGCCTTGGAATCTTCCAGAAGTTTGAGATGCCATTTATTCAAAAGTTAGAAATTCATCTGATTTGCATGGATACAGGTAGCAGGACTACGCCCCTACAAAGGTTTTGGATCGCACATATTTAATTTCTGAAAATATCATATCTATTAGATATCTTGCAAAAGTAACTTTTGCCTTGACGTTGGGGTGCATGTGAAAGGTTACTGGGTTTGGGAAAATTTCATCCTTTCCCCTTTACCCCTTCTCCTTTACCCCACAAATGCCAAGAAGTCTATTGAGTAGAGCAATACTCTTAGTGTTTTTGCTCGTTGTAGACATCACTCATTGGTATCAAAAAATAGTCAAAATAGATGAGTTAGTATAAAAGCAGCCGAAACAAAGATGCTAGAAACAAAAAACATCGAAATTCACACTTCCTATGTCAAAGTACCCAACGATGACTTAGAAATTGATGCTTACTTAGCTCAACCAGCACAAAACGGAACCTTTGGCGCAGTTATAGTTTTTCCAGAAATTTTTGGAATCAATAGTAATATTAGGGATATTACGGAATTAATCGCTAAACAAGGTTATGTAGCGATCGCCCCGGCGATGTATCAACGTATTGCTCCCGGTTTTGAAGCTGATTTTAGCGCTGAAGATGTTGGGTTCAGTCCAGAAAGCTATAGGCTGGGGTTTGAATATTATCAACAAGTAAAATATCAAGAGATATTGAGCGATATTCAAGCTACCATTACTTATCTCAAAACTTTACCCAATGTCAAAGATGATGCAATCGGTGTCATTGGTTTTTGTTTTGGCGGTCATGTTGCTTATATGGCTGCAACTTTCCCTGATATCAAAGCAACAGCTTTGTTTTACGGTGGTGGAATTACCACTTCTAGTTATGGCGAAGAGACTCCAACTATTAATCGCACCTCGGAAATCAAAGGTACTATTTATGCATTTTATGGCACAAGAGATATATTAGTTTCACAGGAGGAAACCGAGCAAATTGAGGCAGAATTAAAGAAACATCAAATCAATCATCGTGTATTTCGATACGATGCAGGACATGGATTCTTTGCCGGATTTTTCAAAGACAAGTACCCATTTATGGAACAACACCCAAGTTATAATCCTGAAGCTGCTCCTGATGCTTGGCAACATGTTTTAGAACTGTTTCAAAACCACTTGTGATTCGACTTGTCGTAAATATCGCACTCATTGAACAAGAGTGCGATCCTGTTGCCTTTAAGCTTTGGAATTTTTCAGCAGGAATTGACAACCACATAAAAACGGGTTTGGATTTTCTATGCGATCGTCTGCAAGCACTTCAATGGTCAGCTTACTGTTGTAAATCAATTCGTCATAATCCATCAATGCATCCCACTTGATCTTGTCAGTCGGGAAGCCTACCTGTGAAGCTGCATCAGATATTAATTCTTGCCATTTCTGAATCTCTGGATCTTGCGATTTGCAGTAATCGAGAATGGCAATCAAGCCACCAGGCTTAGTAACTCGCAGGATCTCTGCAAGGGCGCGGACTGGATCGCTAACGACACAGAAGGTAAATCCCGATGCTGCTGCATCAAAAGTATTATCAGGAAAATCAAGATTGCAGAGATCCGATACTTTGAAAGTGATGTCTGCGGATACGCGTTTTTTACGTGCTTCATCCATCATCTTCTCAGAGAGATCGACACCGACCACACGTACACCTTCAGGATAGGCTGGAAGATTAAGACCAGTTCCTACCGCAGCATCCAATACGGTTTGTCCTGGTTTGAGCTGCAAGGAGGCAATTAAGGGTTCGCGCTCGATGTGCCAGTAACGCTTCATAATTGCGTCATAATCTACCGATCCCCGATCGTAGGTTTCAATCACCTGATGTATTTGCATAGATTTTTTAACAAACAGAACTACTGACTTTAACTATCTGTTCAACTGTATAATCTGTTTGCGCCCAAAACTTGTATATTCTCTAACCAACAAAAAAACTTCATTGTATACTCTTTTACCAACAAAATAACTTTATAATTGTCTTTTGACCGAACAATATCTATAACAGCGAAGTGACAAGAGCAGTTGGTGTATTATCAAAAATCGCGAACGATCGCCATAAACACCAAATCATTGTTCAAGCTTCGGAAATTAGCAAAGGTATTGTTACTAACAGCACTTTGCAAGTCAATGAAGTACACTCTTCCCCAACTTGCAATCTGCTGTATAATTCAAAACTCTCTACATCTTCCTGTTCCCCTATCGCAGTCTCAACCATTCCTTAACCGCAGAGGAATCTGAATGATAAACTCGGTTCCTTTTTCAGGAGTTGAGAAACACTCTAGTTTACCGCCATGTTTTTCTGTGATGATTTGGTAGCTGATGGACATACCCATTCCGGTTCCTTTGCCAACGGGTTTAGTGGTGAAAAAGGGATCGAATATTCGTTGCAGAAATTCTTGAGAAATACCAACTCCGTTATCAGCGATCGCCACTTCTAACCACGTTGAATTAACTACCGATGTGCGAATCTTAATTTGACTGGGATTTTCCTTAATTTCCTGATATGTAAGCTTAGTATTATTTTCTTCTAACGCATCAATCGCATTTACTAAAATATTCATAAATACCTGATTGAGTTGTCCGGCATAGCATTCTACTAAGGGTACAGTGCCGTAGTTTTTAATCACCTCAATTTCAGGTTGTTCTGGTTTACCTTTAAGGCGATGCTGCAAAATCATCAAAGTGCTGTCGATGCCTTCATGAACATTGACCCGTTTGAATTCCGCTTCATCAATGCGAGAGAAATTTCGCAACGACAGTACAATTTGGCGAATGCGATCGGTGCCTACTCTCATCGAAGACAACATTTTTGGCAAGTCTTCCTGCAAAAACTCTAAATCGATGTCTTCAGAAACGGTTTGAATTTCAGCAGCAGGATAGGGATTATATTGCTGATACAACTGCATTAGTGCTAATAAATCCTGAGTATATTCTTGCACATGGGCAAGGTTGCCATGAATAAAGTTGACTGGATTATTAATTTCGTGTGCGACTCCAGCCACTAGTTGTCCCAAACTAGACATTTTTTCACTTTGAATAACTTGAGATTGAGTGCGCTGCAATTCTCCTAATGCATTTTTAAGTTCAGTAGTGCGTTCTTCTACCCGTTCTTCTAGTTCTTCTTTGCTTTTTTCTAAAGCACTAAAGGATTCGTGTAATTGCCCTGCCATCTGGTTGAAAGAGTTAGATAGGCTATTAAGTTCTTGAATGGGGCTAGTTTCTAATGTCTGATTGAAATTACCAGATGCCATTGCTTCACTTGCCCAATTCAAGCGCAAAATCGGGCGGACAATCCAATAAGAGGTAAACACGCCCATCACAGAAGCAATGACTAATGCGCCAAAACAAAGAGCGATCGTGGTGCGCGTGTTGGCGTTAATTTGGGTCATGAATGTGTTTTCTGGCACACTCACCACCATCAGCCAATTCAAACCATATTTTTCACGCCAAGGTAAAACATGGACATAATGCCGTTTTCCTTCCATCTCAAGTTGAAAATCTGTGTCTTGGGTGATAGACCCAAACCCAGAGGTTTGGAAGTGTCTGCCAACATTCTGAATGATTGGATCGGAACTATCGATCGAGTGCAATCGCCGGATCTTTTGATTGACCACAACAAAAGGCTTCTCTGTACCGGAACTGGCAATTAATGTGCCATCCCGCTCCAAAAGGAACACTCGCCCAGACTGACTAATATTCAAACTGCGTAAAAAATCGCTGAGTTTTAATAGGTGAATGTCTGTTGCAATCATTCCTAGTAAGCGATTTTGCGAATCATAAATCGGACGACTAGCAGAGGCGCTGATGTAAGGCCCCGTTGGCAAATTTGCAGTCACAATCTTTGCCCAAATAGGTTTACCAGCAGCGATGGGCTGGGTATACCAAGATTCAGTAAAATTGTTCCAAGTCCATCGAGTATTTATTTGAGTTCGATTACCTCGATCGTCTGTGGCATAAGTGAAAGTATTATTGGAAAGCTTGGCAGTCCAATCATCAATGGTAATAGTTTTGCCATCATAACGAGCTACTCCTAGCCCTTCACCTGTTGTTAGTCCAATACCAATATAAGTTAGGTCATAAGCCTGCATCTGATCCCAGAAATACTTGCCAAGGGTTTGGCGATCGCCCACATCCAATAGTCCCCTGTGAATAGTATCTGCGTTGATCTGATTAAGGGTTTGTGGAATGGAAAGATAAGACTTTAGGTGTTCATCCACGACATCGCTAGTACGCTCTATCAACTGTTGGGCTAGGTCGTTAACTGCTCTTTGTCCATTTTTAAAAGACAAATAACCCACTAAGCTGACTGCTGCAAAAATTTGGATCAGGAAGGGAACAATAAGAACAATCTGTAATGGGAACGCCTTAGCTTTGTCGAGATAGGGAGTTTTCATTGCTGGAAGCTGAAAGTTGTGCTGATTTGATTTGCTTCTATAGTTCCCAAGATGTTCGCATACTCACATTTGTTGAAATTTTTTTCTCAAGTCAAAGGCGGCTTTAGGGTGGAATGGTACTTTCTTAGGCAAAAATTGCTGCCCAGATCCCCAACTTCCACCCTCTGGGTGTCTGCAAGCAGTTGGAGATCGAAATCCAGCGATTTAGTAAGTGACATTTAGATTTAGGCTGCGTTGCGGGGGTTCTTTCTCGTGTATTTGCCTTGCTTCAAAGCAGGAAAATCAGGTATTGCCCCCCAGCTGGCGCGACACAAAAAATCAGAGTTTAAGACGTTCTAGATATTAGCGATCGCATCAGCACAAAATTTGGTTTTTTCAATGTATTTTGATGAGTTTAACTTTTAAATTTGGAGTAGGTTATGCAGCAATTTCAAGTAATCTCAGATAGTTTGAATATACGTTCAGCACCGATTGTTGATGAAGCTAATCAATTAGCATCTCTTCCCAAAGGATATATTGTATCTAAAATTCAAAATTCGGATAATGAAAAGTGGTGGAAAGTTGCAACTATTATTGAAGGAAAAACTTTAGAAGGTTTTGTCGCTCAAAAATTCCTGAGTCCAGTCACAAAGTTTTCGCTCAAGACTGTGATTAAAATTGGTGAAATTCCCATTCTCCAGGCAAATGGAGAATCTGCATTTTTCTATGAAGCAGGGATGAGCATTAATGCTGATGGTGCGCCTAATGCTTATCACCCCGCAGATAAAGGGATTGATTTTTTGGCAAATGCTGGGTATTCAGATAACTGGTGGGCACTAGCTGTAGATAAAAACGGCAATCCATTTATTCAAGGCAGTACCGATCCATATCCTGGATACTATATTTCTACAACTGCATTATGCGACTCTGGATTTGCTAAACAAGATCCACGCCGCTATGTTGATTCAACAAAGATTCCGTATATTGTTCTTCCAGGAAATGATGGTTTTAGAAAAGCTACAGGCGTTAAATTAGGAGATTTTGCAGTTGTTTATAACACTAGCAATGAAAAACTCGCTTTTGCAATTTATGCTGATGTTGGCCCTAAAAACCAAATTGGAGAGGGTTCAATCGCTTTGTCTCAGGCTGTTGGAAACGAGCCATTAGTACAATCAAGAGTCAAGCGAGGAATTCCCAAGGATATCGTTTATATTGTTTTTCCGGGTTCTGGAAATGGACAGCCAAGAACAATTTCAGAAATAGAAGCTGAAACTCAACGGTTCTTTGAAATATGGGGTGGCGTAGAACGGATCAAGTCTCTATAATCGACATTCTGCATTTCAATCAGTAGTATAATTACACAACACTTAGGGTGAGATACGAATATATACTCATCCTTCCAATTTCCAGTACAACCAGTCCCCATTACCCCTTATCCCCAGAGAACGCAACCTGTTCGCCAATCCCCAGTTGAATATAAATGTTTTAGTTAACTGCTAACTCTTTTATTCGCTAACTTAAATTTTATTTTATTTTACCTCTAATTAAAGTCTGCTTAAACTCACAATTTTAAAATAGGGCGACTTCAATTATTTGAAGAGTAGTTTCTTTTTGTCAAAAAGGGAAAAAGCATTGATTTTCATCACTGTTCTACTCAGTGATGAATACCCATTTGGGAAATCAGCAAGTTGTAAACAAACTGCTTTTATACCTTGCAGTGTGTATTGCTTACAGAAGTTTATGGTGAGGAAAACTGAAATGAAATTTGTTCCACAATTAGTGCTTGCTGCTACTTCGATTTTAGGTTTTGCTACTGTAGATGCCAAATCTGTATCTGCTGCAATTATTAATTACGCTTTCACAGTTGATAGTCCCGTAACTAAGGGAAATGGCTTTTTTAGCTTTGATGACTCAACTTTTAGTAATGAAGAGAATCCCGTAGCCGCCATTAAGTCACTTTCTTTCCAATTTGACGGTGACTCTACCGTTTACACTGAAAAAGATGATACCAAATATCCAGAATTTCCCCTAGTATTTCCAACTACGTTTTCAACTGGACAAACATCTTTAGCATTAGACTATCTGTTCAACGATAAATCTAATCCTTCCAGTTCTATAAGTTATGAAATCATTGGTGAAGATTTGACAATTTTCTCTAGAACTTCTCCAGATACTAAACCCATATTAGGTAGAGTTTCGTATACACAAGTACCTGAACCTACACCTTTAGTTGGCGCTCTTTTTGCTTGTAGTCTTGGCTGGATAATGAAGAAAAAAGTAGCATCAATGAAAAAGATTAAAATCTAATCTTGGTTAAGTTGATATTAACGCTTTCTTTGCCAAGGATTAATCTCTTAGTAATATGCTTTTATCTGGAAAAACAACATCTAATACATTGATGCCAGAAAAATTAGGAATTAAAACCTGATTTTGGTAAGGGAGTTAGTTACGAAGTTTGCCTAAGACCACCCTGCCTTCTTCGTGTTAGCTGTTGCTGCGTTTTAACTTACCTGTTAGTCAGGAGTAGAAAATGGTAGATTACCGGAATTTTGAGCAGTTCCTACACAGTCGAATCAAACGACGCAACTTAATTATCGGGGCAGGAGCATTGTCTGGTTTGGCGATCGCTAACCAATTTTTCGATCGACGAGCGATCGCTAGAAGCAGATTTTCTAATTATCCTTTCACTTTGGGTATAGCGTCAGGCGATCCCTATCCTACCAGCGTAGTGATTTGGACTCGTCTAGCTCCCGAACCCTTAAATGGAGGTGGAATGCCACCTGCTAATGTGCCAATTCGCTGGGAAATGGCTACCGATCCCGATATGAAACGTATTGTCTCCAGAGGTACGGTACTTGCAACTCCACAACTAGCTCACTCAGTTCGAGTTGTGGTAGAGGGACTGCAACCTGATAGTTGGTACTGGTATCGGTTTATTGTCGGTCAAGATGCTAGCCCCATTGGCCGCACTCGTACAGCTCCTCTAGCAGGTGGCTACTTAAATAAATTAAACTTTGCCCTTGTCTCTTGTCAAAACTATGAGCAAGGCTACTATACTGCTTACAAATATCTTGCCCAGGACGATCTCAGCTTAGTTGTGCATGTTGGCGACTACATCTATGAAGGAGGAATTTCAAAGAATCGCCCCAGACAGCATAACAGTGCAGAAATTGTGACTTTGGAAGATTACCGCAACCGTCACGCCCTTTATAAAACTGATTCCAATCTGCAAGCAGCTCATGCAGCGTTTCCCTGGATTGTTACCTGGGATGACCATGAAGTGGAAAACAACTATGCCAACGACATCTCGGAAGTCGATACTGAACCAGACCAGAATCCGGCAATCTTCCTTCAACGACGGGCTGCTGCCTATCAGGCTTACTACGAACATATGCCACTGCGCCCCTTCTCGCGTCCTGTTGGCGCCGATATGCAACTTTTCCGTCGGCTCTCCTTTGGTAACTTAGCCACCTTCCATGTCCTAGATACCCGCCAATATCGCACCGATCAGCCATGTGGTGATGGTACTAAAGAACGTTGCCCAGAAAATTTAGATCCGAATGCAACGATTACTGGCAAGCGTCAGGAAAATTGGCTATATGATGGTTTGGCTCGCTCACAGGCTAAGTGGAACGTTTTAGCCCAGCAAGTTGTAGTTGCTCAGATAGACACAAAACCAGGGAAAGGCGCAACTTATAGCATGGATAAATGGGATGGTTATGTGGCTTCCCGCGATCGCCTCATGCGTTTCTTAGAACAACGCAAACCATCTAATCCAATCGTATTATCAGGCGATATCCATTCCAACTGGGCAATGAATTTAAAGGCTGACTTTAATAATCCAGAATCTGCTACGGTCGGGAGTGAATTTGTCTGTACTTCAATAACCTCTGGTGGAGATGGGGCAGATACCATCCCAAATGTTGAAGCTTACTTACCCGATAACCCACACATTAAGTTCTTCAACAGTCAACGGGGGTATGTTCGCTGTTCGCTGACTCCCACAACCTGCAAAACAGACTATCTAGTTTTATCAAATGTCACAACTCCATTTGGCACGATTAGTAAGCGGGCTTCATTTGTGGTTGAAGATGGTCGTCCAGAAATACAACAAGTCTAATCGTTTAATTCCCAGGTATCACAAGCAGACAATCATAGATGGATATAAATAAATCATCAGTGTTTATCTATATCCACCTCTGGTTTCATTTTCAGAAAATTGACTTTTGCAAGTCGATAGAGACGTAGCAGTGCTACGTCTCTTTCTTACGGAGAGCGATATCTACCAGACGCTTTGCGAATGCGTTTATGCAATTATTTTTGCTTGAAAAAATTTTGTGTAGAATAGCATATATTAAGTTGTCGCTACTGGTTTGTTTCCATTTTTGCTCTCCATACTGGCAACAATTGACGGTTGCTCATCATTGATTGGCGACTTTTCTCGCTGTCCCTTACGACGCTGATTTTTAGGAACTCCTCCCGCCATACCGTACTCTATACTGCTTTTGCCATATCGAGTTCCAACTGCCATTAGCATTTGTTCTGTCATATCTCCCAACTCGCTTTCTGTGTCTAGCATTTCCCGATACAACTTATCCAAGCTGGAAAGGGCACTATTGTAAGCATTTTCTTTAGATCGCATCGTCTCGATCAGAGTTGAGAAAGCAGGTAAGGTAAGTCCATTGCCTAAATCTAACCTCGGATCGATAGAGTTTATGCTAGCCGCACGGCGCACTGCTTTTTCTAACACTACAGAAGTTCTTTTTCTCCGAGCCATGATCTATACCTTGTAATCTAATACGGTTAATATTCTTTACCTTAAAAAATTTACGTATAGATCAGCTTGGGAGAATTCCGGCAAATCTGCAATAGTTTTTGCTACATAGCGATCGTTGTCATGAATGCGCTAACTACTGAAATGAGAAAGCAAACTGGGGTTTGAGAAAGTCAAAGCTGATTTTACTTGCGGAAAACACCAATATGAGAAAGCAAAAGCTCATTTGGAGTAAGTCAAAGTTGATTTTACTTGCGGAAAACACCAAAATGAGAAAGCAAAAGCTCATTTTGAGAAAGTCAAAGTTGATTTTACTTGCGGAAAACACCAATATGAATAAGTCATAAGGCATTTTGAGAAAGTCAAAGTTGATTTTACTTACTTAATTTGACTTTATATATTTTCTTGATGCAGTGAGCAATTATAGTCATTGTGAAAATCTCAAATCAAAAATGGGTATAACAGAATACAGAAATAGATTGTAGAACTAGTTAGGGGATACTGCCATCTTCTTTCGTCTTGTATATTGTCTATAATTACAAAAGTCTAAATGGTAACACGCCGTGACCTTCGATTTGACTATTCCTCGCTCTGCTGGCGAACCACTCAATCTCACTGTCAGCGTGGGAGAAAACCTATTCATTCTTGGTGCTAACGGTACTGGCAAGTCCAGTTTGATGCAACAGTTATATACTCCTCATCATGCTAATGCGCGACGAATATCGGCACATCGCCAAAATTGGTTTTCTTCCAATGCAATGGATTTATCACCCAAGCAAAAGCAAGACTATGAATCCACTATGCGAAGCGTAGACACCAGTCTACACTCGCGCTGGAGAGACGATTACGCTACACAACGCACGAGCATTGCGATCTATGACCTCATTGACGCCGAAAACGTGCGTGCTCGATCAATTGCCGGTGCAGTCGATGGCAACAACATTGAGCTTGCAAAGACTCTTTCAAAGAAAGATGCTCCTATAAAGCTCATCAATGAGCTTCTACGTCTTTCAAATATTCCTATTGAGATATCTGTCAGTCAGAGCGATCAGGTAGTTGCAAGCAAATGTGGCGGCACTCCCTACAGCATTGCGGAGCTTTCGGACGGCGAACGTAATGCCTTATTAATCGCGGCAAACGTACTGACTGTTAAGAACGGTACATTGGTACTAATTGATGAGCCGGAGCGCCACCTTCATCGCTCCATTATCTCACCGCTCCTGACACTTTTGTTCTCCATACGGCATGATTGTGCATTTATCGTGTCTACGCACGACGTGATGTTGCCCCTTGATAATCCGGGCGCGCGTACACTGCTCATCCGAGGCTGCACCTATGCTGGATCTTCCGTCAGTGGTTGGGACGCGGATCTTCTTCCTGCCGAAACTGAGATTGATGATGACCTCAAGAAGGATATCCTTGGTGGGCGCAGAAAGCTCCTATTCATCGAAGGCACTGAGCGAAGCCTTGATAAGCCGCTTTATAGTTTAGTGTTTCCAAACGTCTCTGTCGTTGCTAAATCGAACTGTCGTGATGTTGAACATGTCGTTTCCAGCATCCGAGACGCTGACAAGCTTCACTGGCTTCGTGCTTTTGGTATCGTTGATAACGATCGACGGACGGAAGCCGACATTAACCGACTCAAAGAGAAGGGTGTATATGCCCTTTCGGTCTTCTCTGTCGAGTCGATCTATTACCATCCATCTGTTCAAGACCTTGTTGCACAGCGCTATGCAGTCGTTACTGGAGATAACGCCCTTACTCGTCTCGCTAATGCCAAAACTGCTGCGATTGCAGCAGTCCAGCCACATGTTCAACGCTTGAGTGAGCGAACTGCTGAAAAGGCGCTTCGTGAAGAGTTTTTTCGGCATTTGCCTCGAAGAGAACAAATTGCTAATAGTGAACCCATAAGTGTTTATATTGATGTAGTTAGTGTTGTCACAGCAGAACGTGAAAGGTTACAAGATGCACTTGATGCTGGCAATTTGGCAGAAATCATTTCACAATATCCAATTCGCGAAACACCTGCTCTAGACAAAATTGCAAAGGAACTTGGGTTTCAAAACCGTGAACAGTATGAGGGGGCTGTACGGAAACTACTAATGGATAACAATGAGGCACTAACTTTTGTGAAATCTCTCTTTGGCACGTTGGAATCTGACATTGAGACAGCATGATTGCATGTAGTGCGATCGCATCCCTCCTATAATGTGCATTGTGCTGCACGAGAACACACTCTACTACTGGCAATTTGATCCGATTAGCAAAGTAAGCGATCGCTTAGTCTTTTGAGCAGACTGGCGAAAACTTATAGGTCACAACAGGTAAAGGCGTTTACTTTTTCAGCAAAAAGAGTACCATCATGAGTGTAGAAGTATCTAATTTTATCTGTGTCAGCAAAGGACATTTTTCACGAAGCAGTTAAGCAAGCTCTACAAAAAGAGCAATGGGTAATTACAGACGATCCACTCAAATTTAAATTTGGTAACGTCAACTTTCAGATTGATTTGGGTGCAGAAAGACTGGTTGCAGCCGAGAGAGCAGGTGAGAAAATAGCAGTCGAGATTAAAAGCTTTCTGAATCCTTCTGCAATTACAGATTTCTACGGGGCTTTAGGTCAATTCCTCAGTTATCGCTTGGCGCTGAAAGCGACTGAGCCTGAGCGAGTATTATATTTGGCAGTTCCAGTAGATGCCTATCGAACTTTCTTTCAACTTGAGTTCACGCAGACAGCAGTACAAATATATCAAGTTTTGTTAGTTGTCTACGATCCAGTGAATGAGGTGATTGTGCAATGGATAAAATAGCTAAGTATCGAGAGTATATTCAGACTTTGCTTACTCGTTATGCCAGTGACGATGTTTCAGATGATGAGGTCGAGGCTCAACTCATCTTCGATACAGAGCGAGATCATTATCAGTGGATGAATGTGGGTTGGCAAGAATTCGATCGCATTTATCGATGTATCATCCATTTTGACATTAAAAACGGAAAAATATGGCTTCAGCAGAACTTAACAGATCAGAATCCTGCTGAGGAGTTAGTTAAGATGGGTGTTCCCAAAGATGACATCATTTTGGGATTGCAGCCTCCCTATAAAAGGCAGTACACAGATTACGGCGTTGCTTAAAGAGTTAGCCATATATACAGTGGTGCATTGCGCGATCGCTGATAATAATCTGGGCGATGTCAACAACAGGCTACGCCCACGTACTCTTGGGCAGAGAAAGCAAAAACACTATAGCAAAGTCTAAAAAAACAATCTAGCAAAATTATTGTCTGCCTCACTGCCAGCCCTTATTAATTTTAAAGGATTTGGATACCAGCTTTCTTATGCGATCGCTGTTTAGTTATATCATGTCCGGTTAATTAGTTATAATTCCCGTAATCTATGCAGAAACCAGAAAACCCTCTTTCCCTCTGCCCCCTGCCCCTCGGTCACTGAGCGTAGCCGTTGGCGCAGCCTCTCGTAGAGAAGTGCTGCTCCCCTGCGGTCTTAATGATAAATCTTTAATTGGACACGATATTAGAAGATTACTTTGCCTCAATCCGTGAAGCCAATTGTATTAAGGTTATCTGTAGAGCAATACAGATAGTTAATCCTATCTAGACTGGATTAAATAATTGATTATACCTAAAATAATTAAATGAGCCGGGTAAAACACATAAAACCATCTAGCTCGTGAACCTTGTTTTCCATTGAATTGAAAAACAATGAATCCTGCAATAATTGCCCAATATTGCACTATATCACTTATAAATAGAGTTACTAAAATAAAGTGAAAGAAGCACCAGTAGAGCAACCATACATTAGGCTTTAGTTTGTCTATTAGGGACATCAATAAAATTACTGCAATCCCATATACTCTATATTCAACGCCCAAGCCCTCAGCAACTACCGCACACAAGCCGATAATTATTAATTGCTGCCATAATTGCGAATAACGCTTTATTAAGCGCAACATCACAAGTCCAAGAAAAAGCGTAAACAGAATATTAAGTGCTAAACTCTGGAAAACAATACTATAAATAGGCTGAGATATTATTGCTGTAATTAATAGTCTCCTCCCATAGCGGTATACATTTTGGGTGTGTTTTTCGCCTTCAGCCAAAAGCCATGCAAACAGGGGAAAACTGAATCGCCCAACTAAGTGCAAGATTCTTAACTCTGGGATTAGCAAATAGCACACATGATCCATAACCATGAACACTGCGGCTAAGATTTTAATGTTAAAAGCTGAAACTTTAATCACAACGTTACAGTTACCTTGGATTCTTTGATATAGAATCCTAAAAATTTTATTTAATTTTATTTATTTAATATAAGAGTTATTCAAAATACTAGCAATTTGATAACATTAACAAAAAGGGCAATGTCTACAATGGGCTGTTACCCTCCTGTGTCGCTCTAAGCATTAGCGTAGCGTCTCGTAGAGAAGCTATGCCAAACGTCTTTACGCTACGCTATCGGTGACACCCTCTTCAGCAGAAAATGCAGAAACACTATGGCAAAGCGTAAAAAAAGCAATCTCCAGTGGATAAAAGAAACGCTTGAACTCAAACCCGATCATCGTTGGGAATCTCCATCAGGTTACAAAATTTTTGTAGCAGATCGAGGCGCTGTTCGTTTCAATGTTCCCCAAAATTGGGTTTTTGAGCCACAAGAGAAATCCTTCAAGTTCATGGATAAAAAACCGCCCAACGATGATTGCTGTCTAGAAGTATCTTTTAATCGCCTCCCACCCAATGACTGGAGCCAGTTTCCGCTAAAATCTACCTTGAAGAAAGTCCTGGAAGACGACAGCCGCAACATCATTGAGAGGGGAGAAATTATTACCGTCAAGCGTCAAACTGCTAGAATTGTCTGGACAGAGATGAAGTTCATTGACACTCAAGAAGAACCACGGGAAGCTTTTTCGCGGACTTGCATTGGTTTGGGGTCGAATGTTCAATGCTTGATTACATTCGATTATTGGGCAGATCAAGCAGAGCAACTAATACCCGTTTGGGATGAAGCAATGCGTAGTCTCACGCTAGGGTTGTATATTCGCGATCCCATGACTGGTCTAGCTTTCCCAGACTGAAGCCCAAGAATAATTGCTCAAATGAATGGACAAAATGTGGTTTGCACGGCAAATCAAGTCAATGGGTGCTGTAAAAGGTTGATATTGACCCTCAAACCCAATGAAGATGGTGTGCAAGCGCTAAATAATCTCCTGGCTTGGCGGGGCAACTTTTAAGTATAAATTAATAGAATACTTTACGTTGATTTGAGAGAACATCTAGGAATTCCTAAAGAATAAATTACAGCGTTTTTCCTGTGCTAGATTTGAACCGGGATAGTAATAAAGTTACAAAGCTATAGTTTAGGTTCCATAAGCCTAACTGGTGCGCCAACCTCTGGTATGAGCGTATACCGCCGAGTACTTTAAACTATATTGCTTGATTAGCTCAGTTGGCAGAGCGATCGACTCATAATCGATGCGTCACAGGTTCGAGTCCTGTATCAAACCCCAGGAAGTTAGCTCACTGGTAGAGCAATCGACTCATAATCGATGTGTTGTAGGTTCGATTCCTATACTTTCACCCAGAACCCTGTCCGGGTTAAAAGACAATACCCTTCCAAGGTAGCCAATATGGTACGGATCTTAACAGATTCGAGACCCCTCATTTTCTCAACTCTGCGGTGCAAGTGTTCTGCTGTCGGTCATTACTCATAAGGGTAATGTTCGGTAGCCACAGTCAAGGAGTAAGCGCAACTGCATTTTTCCCTAACTTGAGTATGTCCCTTCGTTTTCTACATCTAGTTTTCCTTCGGGGATTCTAGATTGGTAAATTGAACGGTATATTTGAGCGCGGTTCTTTTTCTAGATTGTCATTGAGCAGTTTGCGAAAAGTAACAGCAATCTTAATCCAGCTTTGGAGAAGCTTTTGCCCACACCTAAACTGTAAACACTTGCACTTGCAGAGTAAAAAAAGCTTTTGTATTATGTCCAGCAAAAATCTAAGCACTATCTCATTAGCGGCTGAAAATAATCTAGAAAAGTTGCAAACTGATAATTTAGCACTTTTGCGCTCGCATGGTTTAGCTGAATATAATACTGCCGAAGAAATAGCCTTGGCAATGGAAATAAGCTTAGAAAAACTGCGCTTTTTAACAACTAGTACATCCCGAACTACACATTACCTCCCTTTCAAAATTTCAAAAAAGGTAGGTGGAGATAGAATTATTTATGCACCAAAGCCCGATCTGAAAGCTGCTCAAAGGTGGATTCTAGAGAATATTTTAGAGAAATTAGAAATTCACAATGCAGCGCACGGATTTTGTAAAAATCGTTCGATAGTCACTAATGCTAAACCTCATATTCGTGCAAATGTAATAGTCAATATTGATTTACAAAATTTTTTTCAGTCAATTTCTTACAAACGTGTCAAAGAATTATTTTGCGAGTTTGGTTATTCAGAATCTACGGCGACAATTTTCAGTTTGATTTGTACGACTGCTGAAATAGCAATAAATGGACAAATTAACAATACAGCTTTAGAAAACCGCCATTTACCTCAAGGTTCGCCTGCAAGTCCTGCTATTTCTAATCTAGTTTGCCGTAATCTCGATAGTCGTCTTGCTACAATCTCTGAAAATCTTGGGTTTTGCTATACGCGATACGCTGACGATTTAACATTTTCTGCTTCTAGGAATGCATCGCCCAAAACATCTGATTTGATTAAAAACATTAGATATATTATATCTAGTGAAAATTTTACTGTTAATGAGAATAAAACCAAGATTTCTGGCAAAGCAGTGCAGCAAGAAGTAACAGGCCTAATTGTAAATACGCAATTAAATATATCTAAAAAGACATTAAAAGCTTTTCGCGCAACTCTATATCAAATAGAACAAGAAGGTTTATCAGGAAAAACTTGGGGAAAATCAACTAATTTAATTGCCGCAATTACCGGGTTTGCAAATTATGTAGCAATGATTAACCCGACCAAAGGCGCAGAATTTAAATCAAGTGTGAAACGTATCAAGCAGAAATATGGTGACTCCTAAACAGATGAAGTACGTTTTTAAAGCTGCTTATTTTGCTAGAAAAGACTCATTTAGGCGTACCTCAGCAAAAAATAGCCAGGGCGAATCACATTCGCCCTTTTACTTTTTTCCTGTGCTAAATTTGAACCGGGATAGTAACAAAGTCACAAAGCTGTAGTTTGGGTTCTGTATACCTGACTGGTACGCTAACCTCTGGTAATAGCGTATACCGCCTAGTACTTTAACTATTTCACCATGAAAGTTAGCTCATTTGGTAGAGCGATCGGTGTATCGCCGATTAGTTGTAGGTTCGATTCCTATACTTTCGGGCAAAAACCCTCGCCCTGGGTACGGGCACCTTGTTAGGGACAAGGCTGCAGAATTATTGGGTATTCAAAAAGACCCAATCAAAAAAACTTTTTGTTTTTTCTACTCTGTCATGCAGGTATTTATAACAGTCAAGGAGCTAGCGCAACTGTATCTCTCCCTAACTTGAGTATGTTCCTTCCTTTTCCTACATTTGGTTTTCCTTTGAGGATTCTGAATTGGCAAAGCGAACGGCATATTTGAGCGCGGTTCTCTTTTTTTAGATTGCCATTGAGCAATTTGGGAAAAGTAACAGCAATCTTAATCCAGCTTTGGAGAAGCTTTTGCCCGCACCGGAACTGTAAAAACCTGCACTGGCAGAGTAAACAAAATTTTTGTAGTATATAGTAGTACAAAATGCTAAAACTAATCTTTTAGCTTTTATTTAAAGGGTTGTAAAGCCTAAATAACCTCCTGATAAATTCTGTATACTCCAGTAGTTAAGCCGTGAGACATCGGTGGTATTTGAGTTCAAGCAAGGTTATAAATGTGTTGTTCTAATCTTCTTAGCTAGTTGCGATGGCTATGCCCGCCGCAGGCATCGTCTAGTTTACTTCAGCTATCACACAAATTATTTATGCAAATCACTATGTGGGAAACGTTTTATATTAAACCTAACGAAATCGGCATCTTATATCACCGCAGTGACTTTAAGAAAATTTTGCAACCCGGTACACATACATATTTTGGTCGGCATTGGCAAGTAAAAATTTATGACCTCAATCAGCCACTAGCTCAAATTGAAAACCTAGAACTGTTGTTGCGAAATCACGAAGCCGAACTACAAGAACACTTATTGATTATCAGAACCGCATTCAATCAAGTTGCATTAGTCCGCTACGGTCAGAATTGGGTAAGCGTTGCACCAAATAAATTGATTGCTTTTTGGCGTGGTTTTATTGAAGTAGAGTCTCATATATTCAACTTGGAAGAAAGCTTAGAATTACCTAGTTCTTTTGTGCAGCAATTGCGCTCAGTTACCTTGAATGGAGTGAAGAAGTTCCAAATCTCAGAGTCGGAGATTGGTCTACTATATCTGCAAAATAATTTTGTGCGACCTCTAGAACCAGGAGAGTATGCTTTTTGGTCGGTAGATAGAGATGTTACCGTCAGGACTCTCAGCCGAATTATCCCTAACCCAGACTTTCCCCTCGAAGATGTACTCATTGAAAAACATCCCGACTTTATAACTGCTTACTGTGAAGTCGTGCAATTACAGACTTCGCAAGTTGCAATTGTGCGATATAGAGGGAAAGTGATTTCTATTTTGCCACCCACCAGCCGCAAGCTATTTTGGCAGGGTGTTACAGTGGAAATTATCGATATTAGCGTTGATGCTCAGTTACAGCCTAACTTAGTGGCTGAGTTGGTTGAAGGTTCAACAGAAGTGAAATTGCTTAGTCGTAACTGTTTGCATATTTGCCAAGTTCCCGCGCAGCACGTTGGATTAGTATACATTAATCAAGAGTTTCAAGGACTGCGATCGCCAGGAGTACACGCTTGGTGGTTATTTGGCCGCTCTTTTCAAACCGAAACGATTGACTTGCGACTCCAAAATATGGAAGTATCCGGTCAAGACATCCTCTCTAAAGATAAAGTACCTCTGCGGTTGAATTTGACAGCTGGCTTCCGCATACTCGACCCATTGAGAGCAAAAAACGGATTGTCAGATATTTCTGGTTATTTGTACAAAGAATTACAGTTTGCTTTGCGTGGTGCAGTCGGCGAACGCAACTTAGATGCTTTATTAGAAGATAAAGGTGCAATTGATAGAAGTATATCTGAATACATTCGCCAGAAAGCCGCAGACTATGGAATTGAAGTAGATTCTGTAGGTGTCAAAGATATTATTTTACCTGGTGAAATTAAGACTATCTTGAGCAAGGTAGTTGAGGCAGAAAAAGCCGCTCAAGCCAACGTAGTCAGACGTAGAGAAGAAACTGCTGCTACTCGCAGTATGCTAAACACTGCCAAAGTGATGGAGGATAACCCGGTTGCGTTGCGTTTAAAGGAACTCGAAGTGTTAGAGCGGATTGCAGAAAAGATCGATCGCATTCAAGTTAACGGCAGCTTGGATAGTATCTTAACAGATTTGATTCGGATGAATCCGCAATGATTTAGTGATTAAAAATTAAGAGTTGGGTTAGGTCGCGTATTAATAAATTTAATTATAAAAAATGTTTGCGGTCGCACCTAATCTAACCTGTAAAAATTGCTTGTCTCCGGTTAGCTGAAACTTGCGAAAATTTTAGCATATCGCTAGAACGTATTACTTCGGAAGCATTTCACACAAAAATCTTAGACAACTCTACAACATAAGTAAATTGGATAATGTCGGCGCTAATGTCTGACTTAGTTTCATACGCTATCGTTACGCCTGATGGAAAGTGGCACGATCGTGAAGGAAAATCCAATGAAGAATGGCTAGAAAAGTTCCGAAGTCTTTTACGCCAATATCAAGACAATATAGTGGTTGCGATTGATTGTCATTGTTGATTAAAGGGATTTTGGCAAAGTACCCGGATTGTTAATAGAAGATTGGACGATTTAATGCGATGGCATCCCCCATCCCATGTTCGCATAGCTGTCGTACAATCTATCCATGTATGACGATACCTGTCGATTTCTTGCCGAAAACTTCTCAGCCGACTTTGCCAGTTGGTTGCTGGGAGAGTCGATAACACTGACGGAGCTAAAACCCTCCGAACTCTCCCTCGAACCCATTCGAGCAGATGCTCTTATTCTGCTTCAGTCCGATGATTCTGTCTTGCACTTAGAGTTTCAAACTCACGAAATTCCAGACCCAATAACTCAAGCCAATTTGACTGCTGCCTCAGCGATTTTAGCTGGGATAAGATTAGAGGAAGAGATTATTTATCGTCTATTGCGGAGGGACATTATGCAGGAATCTGTGATTTATCGTTCTATCCAAGAAGAGGCAGAAACTAAGGCAAAGGCGAGTATGCAACGAGAGATCGCTGTCAATCTTTTACATGCAGGTGTGGCAATTAACATTATTGCTTCTACAACAGGACTAGCCATTGAGGACGTACAACAACTTCAGCAGCAGATTACTGAACCTCCACAAGCTTAAGCTAATAATTGAAATATTAGAGGCGATCGCACTATCTCGTAAATTAGTTTTATTAACACGCAATCATCAGAATTTGGGCAAATTACCTGGATTGTTAATAGAGGATTGGACGGTTTAATGCGAGATCGCCTAGTTTATTGTCGAGTCAGGGCGTAGGCGAAGCCCGTCGCAGACATAGCAACAACAGTCTACTTCTTGTGCATTTCAGAAATAATCTTTAAAGGCGATTGCTACAACGGTCTACTTCTTGTGCATATCGCACATCATTCCTAAATATACAGTGACTTTTTGTAAAGTTTAGGCGAATCATATATCTAACCTTAAAATTTAGAACTATACTAACTTGACTAGTTAATTCTCTAGGAAAATTCATCTGTGATCAGCCTAGCAAGTGTTTCCAATACCATGTCCGAAGTGGAAAGTGATGGTTTAGGTGAAATTGAGATCCTTGATAGGCAACTGCATCAGTGCTTCCAAAGTAAATTTTTAGTTCATCCTTCATTGACACGACTTATAGTTAGTTTTCAATCTAACAAAACTAGACCTATCTATCGGTGGTATAAATATAAAGAAGCTTTTTCTGCATCTCTTATAGAATATCTATTGCAACGATATAAAATTACTAAAGGTAAGGTTTTAGATCCATTTGCAGGCAGTGGAACAGCGCTATTTGCTGCTAGTGAAGCTGGAATTGATACTGATGGTATTGAATTATTGCCCATTGGTCAACAAATAATTAATGCCAAAAATATTTTAGATTCTGAGTTCACGTCTGAAGATTTTGATAGGATCAACTATTGGTCAAAGTTACACGTTTGGAAGCAGTGTGAGCAGAAACAAGACTTACCAGAATTGAGAATCACAAAAGGAGCTTATGCTGAACTAACTATAAATGCAGTTGAGCAGTATCTTGCAGCTTGCAAACGAGAAAATCATAGAGTCCAAGCAGTTTTAAAGTTTGCCTTACTGTGCATTTTAGAATCCATAAGTTATACACGTAAAGATGGACAGTATCTGCGTTGGGATTATCGTTCCGGTCGTGGACAGAGCAAGAAACCTTTCAACAAAGGCGAAATTCTAGAGTTCGATAATGCGATCGCCAATAAAATAAGTGAAATTATTGATGATTTACTGCCTTCTACACGACAAATTGAGCTTTTCCCAATTAAAAATTCTCAAGGTCAAATTCACCTTTATGAAGGATCTTGTCTTGAGATTATGCCGCACCTAGCCAATTCCGTATATGATGCAATTATTACATCCCCACCTTATTGCAATCGATACGACTATACTCGCACTTATGCACTAGAACTAGCTCTACTTGGTATTTCTGAAAAGGAATTAATTAAACTTCGTCAAGAAATGCTAAGTTGTACAGTTGAAAATCGCCCCAAAGATTTATTGACTATCAACTCAGACTGGGAAAGAGCTTTAACTATTGCTGATTCACAGAATTTGTTGCAGGCTATCTTGAAATATCTAGATAACCAAAAAGCAAAGGGTGCGTTGAATAATAATGGTATACCAAGAATGATTAGAGGATATTTTTATGAGATGGCGTGTGTAATACAAGAATGTTTTCGTGTTCTTAAACCAGGGGCACTTTTATTCATGGTTAACGACAATGTTCGCTATGCAGGTGCAAGCATTTCAGTAGATATGATTCTCTCTGATTTCGCCCAACAGCTAGGTTTTGTTATTGAAAATATCCTTGTTTTGCCAAGTGATAAAGGTAATAGTAGCCAGCAAATGGGAAATCATGGACGCGATCCATTGCGGAAGTGCGTTTATGTGTGGAAAAAGCCATAACTCGAATTCCTATGTGTTCCTATCAAACTCATCTTCAATCCATTGATGATCTTATAACAACTTATGAGGCAATTCGTGCAGGTTTTGTAGCTCTTGCACTAGAGAAAAATCGACGTGCTACGCCATTTGTTGCAGAAGCAAGGGCACTTAAAGAAGCTGCTGCTCAAGCTGAGAGTCCTATTGAATTACTAAAGATTAAGGGCATTGAGATGGGATTGTTAACTGCGGCAGGCTTATCTGATAAATCTTTAGCACACCTGATGTCAGAGGATAAGGTAGAAGCTGTAAATGGTCTGATCAAAAATTTCCTTGAACCAGCAGGTGCAAACTTTCCAGAGGAATTGGTTTTTAGATTTTTGCTAACTCGTGGTGACACACTTGGTGGTTCAATGCGAAATGTTGGAGGCGTGTTGGCACAAAGAAAGCTGACTCGTGCAATTCTCTCTACTCTGACGATCGCAGGTACAAAATACCACTGGCAACACTCAAAAAGTAAAAAGTGGATAGCCATGACAAATAATGACTCAGAAATTGAGTTATCTTTACGAGGAATAAGCTGGGAAAGCGAGATTGGTAATCGCACACTAATTTATAACCTGACTGTCCCGCTAGTTAGAAGTAATGTGGATCTATGTTTGTTTAACTTAGCCCCAGCAGAGTTAGCAGCCAACAAATCTAGCACCATTGAACCATCTGTAGTTGCACCATACGTTATCGCCCTTGGTGAACTTAAAGGGGGTATAGATCCCGCAGGTGCAGATGAGCATTGGAAAACTGCACAAGCAGCACTAAATCGTATACGTAATGCATTTTCCAGGGTAGGGCATTCACCTCTGACTTTCTTCGTAGGATCGGCGATCGCTAGAAGAATGGCAGGCGAAATCTGGAATCAATTGGAAAACGGCACTCTCAGTAACGCTGCTAATTTAAATCGAGAGAACCAAGTTGCATCTATTTCTCGTTGGTTGTGCAGTCTATAAACGTGTACTTAAGTGTATTGATTGTGTTTTCAATCATGCGATCGCACCATTTAATCTAAAAAATCGTCATTAAAAATAGTCTTTCATTTTACAGTTTTTATTTGAGCAAAATGCAATAAAAATCTAAGAGCTAGACTCCATAAGAGTTATACTATGTAAAGCATCAAAATAGATTGTTACTATATAAGCCTGCAACTGGCATTTAGGCTAGAAATAGGTTCTTTTTTCTCCCGCCGCTAGAAAACCTTGCATTATATGATGTTGAGGAGCGATCGCTAGGTTCGGAGTAATCCCAAGAGTGCATTTGACGGAAAGGAAGACCCATCTTTTGGAAGACATACTTCTCTTTCACACCAGAAGCTACCAAATCAGGCTTCAGCGCTTTGATAAATTCCTCGAATTCGTAAGCGGTAACGTCGTCATAAACGATGGTGCCGTTTTCGATGTAGTGAGTGGTACGTTTGTAGTCGTCATTATGAGCGAACTCATAACCTGTACCAATCATCTTCATGCCCAAGTCTAGGAAAGCTGGGACAACGTGGCGAGGACGTAAACCACCAACCATGATGGCTACAGTCTTACCATCCAAGCGGGGGCGGTACTTAGCAATTACCGCATCCATTGTGGGCTGATACTTGGCGATAACTTTCTCAGCGTTTGCTTGGATTGTTTCGTCAAACTTGGAAGCGATTTCCCGTAAAGATTCAGCAATCTTGGTGGGGCCGAAGAAGTTGTATTCCAACCAGGGTATACGGTAGGCTGAAGCCTAAAACCCTTATATATCAATAGTTCTGCAAGTCTGCGTTTTGTGTGGCTTGTTTTTGTCTTAAAGCTCGTTATTTAAACATCCAAAACCCCACTGCAATGGTAATCTGATTTGCAAATTGTGGCTTAAGGGCTATGAAGTTTTAGCTGTATACCCAATAGAATTAGAAATCGATTAACCCTCGACTAGAGATGCAACAGTGGTTTATGAGTCAAAATTCGCAGCCGGATAACATATATGTTGTCCGATAAATTTTCGTCAATTTTCGCTGGCGGATAACTTAAAGTAGTCCAGCAAATTTTTGTCAAAATTCGCAGCCGGATAACATATGTTGTCCGGCAAATTTTTGTAAATGCTTGCAAGGCATCTGTCAAAGTTTATACACTTGTTTAAAACGCGAGTGTATTTGGTATGAAAGCAATGGGAAGGCGGATGAGCCAAAACGGAGTAGTGCATTTGATGGATAGTGAAAATCCGCGATCGCAAACTTGGTTTACCTTGTGCGGTCGCAAGATTCGCGCTGCTCACGCTCTCCCGTTGCAAAAGTTTGAGAAGAGCGAAAACTGCTGTACGGTTTGCGTTCGGATGCAATGCAGTAACTCACTGCTGCACTCTCGACTAAACGCAGCATGAATGCGCGGCTATAGGTACTTGGTTAGACTGCCACCAAAATCCTTAGAACTTTCTGGCGAAACCTATTAGGTTTTTATCTTTATTCTTCACCAATGTTTCTGAGCGGAAACATTAGATGTTTCCCCTAAGTTTCATAGTGAGTACGGGACATAGGGAAATGTTATACATTTCCAAAGTACGGGACACTCGTTGTGCAGTCGTCGCTATAGGAACCCTTAAGGGTTCCTAGTCCGTTGTGCAGTCGTTGTAAAAGCGTTTTTTAAACCACGCAAAAATCAAGGGAAATATAATATATATCCAAAAACTAAACCACGCGGAAATTGCAGCTTGCACGACTGCTGTTATGCAGCGTTATAGCGTTGAGCGAGGGTTAAGGGGTCGCATAGCACAACATGGGGTCTAGCAAGCCTTGTAATGAGTTAGTAAGATTTTCCACCCATAGGGTGGTTACATTCCTAGTAGCGTCCGTAGAACATACGTCGCTTCGGAGCCTTAACCCCCCGTGTCGTAGAACAGTCGTATGGTTAAGGTTTAGAAAACGCGATCGCGTTGCGGAAGATTTGCGCGATAGAGCAATAATCGTTGCGTAGAGAAGTTAACTTGTCTGAACCTAATGCTTTGCCAGGGCGATCGCTCGCGTTACGGGCAATTTGTGCCGTGTTCTTTGTTAGCACCCTATGGGTATTAATCAACATTTTGGTGACTTATGACCAGTGCCTCGCGCCGCTCAACAATGGCTAAACCTTAAGGTTTGTACGAAGTTCTTCATCAGCGATCGCCCAACGTTTTTGTACACAATCGGCGGCGGCTGCTCTTAGTGCTGCACGTTGCGGCAACTTCCAATTTCAACTTACAACTTCATCAGCTAGTTGGTGGAAGTCGGAAGTCAAAACCGGAAGTTACATCTATTCAATTGCGATCGCAATCGAGCGAGCGTGTACGCCATTGCGTTGTCATTGAGCGAAACTCAGTCAAGGGTTAAGGCTCGACCGGGAAAGCGAGCGATCGCGCACTGTAATTGCGTTAAAAACTGCATCGGCAAGCGTTGCAACAGGCAATGAGCGATCACGTACAAAAACGACCCCTGGTCGTTGACCAAGGGCCGTTTTTATAGTCCACGGGTACTACCTCAAAAGTTATAAGCGCCGCCTTTCTCTCTTACCCAATCACGAATTTCTAGGATGAAATAGCTGAATAAAGCAATTTCATCTTCTATTGATATAGATGAGTCCAGCTTTACTGATATACCTGAATCCAGTCTTCTATGTCTCTCAAAAAATGTATACGCACTCTGATAAATGTTAGGGTATTTCTCTTTCAAAAAATCTTCTAACAAGTCGAAGGTATCTTGACAGAGTGGAATACTGAAAACAAGTTTTTCGCAAGGCAATCCAAACTTTTTGTTTAAGAGAGACACTAAATTAGATTCAGAAAGTTTCTCTCCCCACTCAGGCTGTTTTCTGAAGCGATCAAGCGCGATTGGATTTGTGAAACAGATGAAATCGCGCTTATAAATGAAGCTGTACTGCTTCTGAACTGCCTCGTTGATGATATCCAGCCCTTCTACTGTGTTTTGGCGTGAGGCAATATCAGCAGCAAGCGTTGGGTCAGCCTCGGCATATCTGATAAAAGTCTCGGCTACATAGTTGGCGAAGGCTGGATCGAGGTAGCTGGCTAGGTGAACTGCCATGATTGGGTGAACCCAAGTTACCCAAGTTTTACCTACGCGCTCAACAATCCAGGGTTCAGCATTTGACTGTGTATTTTTCAAATGCTCGAATCTAGCCTTGGTTTCTGGGAATCGCTTCCAGTTTTTCAAGTCATACCCAAAACGCTTACACCACTTGGTGGCATTGATGTAGTTGTCATCTCGCTGTGCATCTTGCACCAAGTTACCAAACTGTTCTATGTTTGACATATATAAATTTTTCATTGTTTTGAAAATCTTAAACGACTCCGGCTCAAACAGGGGTTGTTTTTTTTAGCCTACAGACACTACCACCACACAGTGAAAATAAGTAGCTACTGGAAGCTACAAGACAAAATTTGATACACCTGTTTGGGTGAGTCAACTTCAAGGTTTGGGTTTGACGGTGTATTTTCTACACTGTCAACTTCAAAATTCAGGTTTGACAGTGTATTTTCTACACTGTCAACTTCAAAATTCAGGTTTGACAGTGTATTTTCTAC